>JANNMQ010000368.1:0-2359 GCA_031398045.1 Rubrivivax sp. | reverse complement strand
CGAACACGGGCAGGCCGACCTGGTGCTGGGCAACAACGTGCTGGCGCATGTGCCCGACATCAATGACTTTGTGCAGGGCATGCGTGAACTGCTGGCGGCACATGGCGTCATCACGATGGAGTTTCCGCATCTGCAGCGGCTGATGGAAGGCAACCAGTTCGACACTATCTACCACGAGCACTTCAGTTATCTGTCGTTTGGCACGGTGGAGCAGATCTTCGCTGCGCACGGCCTGGTGCTGTTTGATGTGGAAGAACTGCCCACACACGGTGGCTCGCTGCGCATTTTCGCCCGCCATGCGCGCAACGGCAGCCTGGCCGTGGCCGACAGCGTGGCCGCGTTGCGCGAACGTGAACGTGCATGGGGCTTGCGTGACATCAAGCACTACCGCCACTTTGGCCAGCAGGTGCAGGACACCAAACGCAAGCTCCTGGCCTTCTTGATTGAAGCCAAACAGCAGGGCCAACGCGTGGCAGGCTATGGCGCCCCAGGCAAGGGCAACACGCTGCTGAACTACTGCGGCATACGCACCGATTTCGTGGATTTCACGGTGGACGCCAACCCGTACAAACAGGGCAAGTTCACGCCGGGCACCCACATCCCCATCCTGGAGCCCGAAGCGTTGAAGCGCGAAAAGCCCGACTACGTGTTGATCCTGCCGTGGAACCTGAAAGAAGAAATCATGGCCCAGGCGGCCTACATCCGTGAATGGGGCGGGCGCTTTGTGGTGCCCATACCCACCGTACAGGTGTTTGCATGACGTCGAAGCGGGCACTACGGCAAAGGGCGGGGCCATGAACGCAGCGTTCTGGCGCGGGCGCCGCGTGTTCGTCACCGGCCACACGGGCTTCAAAGGCGCCTGGCTGTGCCTGTGGCTGCGTGAACTGGGCGCCGAGGTTTGCGGTTATGCCTTGCCGCCACCTACGCAGCCCAGCTTGTTTGATGATGCACAAGCCGGTGACGGGGTGCACACCATCACCGCTGACGTGCGCGACCTGCCCCACCTTTGCACGGCACTCGCCGACTTTGCCCCCGAGGTGGTGCTGCACATGGCCGCGCAGTCGGTGGTGCTGACGGCGCTGCAAGACCCTGCAGATACTTTTGCTACCCACGTGATGGGCACTGTGAACGTGCTGGAAGCCGTGCGTCGTGCGGGCCGGCCGTTGGTGCTGGTGAACGTGACCACCGACAAGGTCTACTTGAATCAGCGCTGGCCTTGGAGCTACCGTGAAACAGACGGCCTGGGTGGCCGCGATCCCTATTCCAACAGCAAGGCCTGCTCTGAACTGATCACGCAGTCTTACGCGCACAGCTACTTTGCTTTGCAAGACCTGGCGCAACACGGCGTGGCGCTGGCCACGGCCCGGGCCGGCAATGTGGTGGGCGGTGGCGACTGGACACCGCACCAGCTGATCCCGGCGGTGGTGGCCGCTGCAATGGCCGGCCAACCCGTGCAGCTGCGCAACCCCACGGCGGTGCGCCCCTGGCAGTATGTGCTGGACTGCCTGCACGGTTACTTGACACTGGCCGAACAACTGCATGCACATCCCCACCAGGCCAGCGGCGACTGGAACTTTGGCCCCGCCTCTGACGAGGTGGTCACGGTGGCCCAGGTGGCCGAAGCCGTGGCACAACATTGGCAAGTGCAGCCCGCCTGGGTACAGGCACCAGGCGCGCAGCCCAGGGAAGAACATGAGTTGCGGCTGGACTGCAGCAAGGCCGCGCGGCAACTGCCCTGGCGCTGCGCCCTGAACACCGCGCAGGCGCTGGACTGGGTGGCGCAATGGCACCTGGCCACGCGCACCGGACAGACGGCGCGGCAGGCCAGCGTGGCGCAGATAGCCGCGTTTACAACCCTGTTGGACAGGGGAGCGGCGCTGTGAACCTCACCGCCTTGCCGCTGCTGGGCTGCCACCTGGTCACGGTAAACCGTGCTTCAGACGAACGGGGTTACTTTGCGCGCCTGTGGTGCCGCCAGACTTTGGCGCAGGCCGGCATTGACTTCGCAATTGAACAAACCAGCGCCTCTTTCAACCACCAGGCCGGCACGCTGCGTGGCTTGCACTTTGCGTGGCCCCCGGCCCAGTAAAACAAGCTGGTGCGCTGCGCCCGCGGGCGCGTGCACGACGTGCTGCTGGACCTGCGGCCGGGCAGCGCCACCTACTTGCAGAGCACGGCTGCCGTGCTGGACGCCGACGAACACAACGCATTGCTGGTGCCGCCTGGCGTGGCGCATGGTTTTCAGACCCTGGTGGACAACACCGAAGTGCACTACATGATGGACGAGGCCTACCGCCCAGCGCTGAGCGACGGCGTGCGCTTCGATGACCCGCAGTTCGGCATCGCCTGGCCGTTGCCG
>JANNMQ010000979.1:0-4429 GCA_031398045.1 Rubrivivax sp. | reverse complement strand
GATGGCTGAACGCTCGGTGTTGCGCCTGGCAGGCGAACGTGCGCAGCGCCGCCAGGTGCATTGGCAGGCCGTGGCCGTTGGCGCCTGTGAACAGTGCGGCCGCGCACGCGTGCCCGAGGTGGCCCCGGTGCAGCCCCTGCTGTCTTGGCTGCAGGGGCTGGCGCAGCAGCCCGGCCCACCGCAAGCGCGTTGGCTGCTGAGCCTGCACCCGCAAGCGCAGCCGGTGGCCGCCGTGGGCAGCCACAAGAGTCTGGCCGCGGTGCTCAGCCTCAGTGGCCCCGAGGGCGGCTTTGCGCCCGACGAAGAGGCCGCAGCGCTGAGGGCCGGCTTTGTGGCCATCAGCCTGGGCCCGCGTGTGCTGCGGGCCGACACCGCGCCCCTGGCCTTGCTGGCTTGGTTGGGGCTGCGCGCGCCGCTTACAGCTTGACACCCGCTGCAGCTGAGCACGACCTTGGAAGAGGTTGTGCATCACACCCCATGACGCAGAATCTGGCGCAGGCGGCGGCAGGTGTGTCGACGCGCAGGGTGCGTGAACTTGATCGAATTTTCAGGAGGCAACCATGAGTTTGCTGGGATCCGTGATTGGGGCTTTGGGGGGTGGTTCACAAGGTGGCGGCGGCAATGCCGCGCTGCTGAACGCCGTGATCGGCATGCTGGGGCAAGGCGGCGGCGGTGGAGGTGCTTCTGGCGGCCTTGGCGGCTTGGGTGGGCTGGGCGGCCTGGTGTCGAAGATGCAGCAAAGTGGGCTCGGCGACGTGGTGGGTTCCTGGGTGGGCACGGGCCAGAACCTGCCGGTGCAGCCCGACCAGCTGGGCAACGCGCTGGGCCAGGACACCATTTCCAGCATGGCTGGCCAGCTGGGCATGAACAACAACGACCTGCTGGGCCAGCTGGCGCAGATGCTGCCGCAGGTGGTGGACAAGCTCACGCCACAAGGCCAGGTGCCGCAGGGCGATCTTTCCAGCATCCTGGGTGGCCTGATGGGCGGTGGTCAAGGTGGCGGCTCACAGGCATCGCCAGGCATGGGCGACCTGGCTGGCATGCTGGGCAGCCTGCTGAACAAACGCTGACCGAGCCGGCTCATGGCCGGCGGTGTACAAATAAACGGCCGCAGCAAGCGGCCGTTTCTGCGCGCGCGGTTGCTGCCCCGACCTGCCCACCCCGGCCGTCAATCGGTCTTCAGGCCAAACCCGGGGTCGATGCGAATGAAAGCGGCGGCCACAAAAGAAGGCACGGTGGCCACCACCGTCCAGATGAAGAAGTGGGTGTAGCCCAGCTGTTGTTGCAGCCAACCCGCCCACATGCCGGGCAGCATCATGCCCAGCGCCATGAAACCGGTGCACAGCGCGTAGTGCGCGGTTTTGTGCACGGCGTTGCCGTCGGGGCCACCGGCCACCATCAGCATGAACACCATGTAGACCGTGAAGCCCAGGCCGTAGCCAAACTGTTCGGTGGCAATCGCCGCGGCCACGGCCCACAAACTGCCCGGTTGCCACGCAGCCAGCGCGATGTACACGGCATTGGGCAGGTGCATGCACAGCACCAGTGGCCACAGCATGTTTTTCAAGCCTCGGCGCGAAATCACCCAGCCGCCAAGCAGCCCGCCCACCGTCAATGCAGCCACGCCCACGGTGCCGTAGGCGATGCCCACGTCCTGTGTTTTCAGGCCCAGGCCACCGGCGGACAGCGGGTCCAGCATGAACGGTGTCACCAGCTTCAGCAGCTGCGCTTCGGCGAACCGGTACAGCAGCAAAAAGGCCAGGATGCGACCGATGCCGGGCTGTTTGAAGAAGGCCGCAAACACCGCCAGGCCGTCGCCCAGCAACGAGGCTTTGCGCGGCACGGGGCCATCGCCTGAAGGCCGCGGCAGCGCCCACAGGTGGTAGGCCGCGGCCAACAGGAAAGTGCCGCACAAGATCCAGAACACCAGCATCCAGGCCTGCACAAAACTGCCGCTGGTTTCGTGCAACCAGCCCGCCAGCCACACCAGGCCGCCTTGGCCGCCGATCATCGACAAGCGGTAGAACGTGCTGCGCACACCCACAAAAGCGGCCTGTGAACGCTGCGGCAGTGCCAGCATGTAAAAGCCGTCGGCCGCGATGTCATGCGTGGCCGATGCAAAAGCCATCAACCAGAACACCGCCAGGCTCATCTGCAGCCAGTGCGGGCCGGGCAGTGTCAGCGCCACGCAGGCAAAGGCCACGCCGATGCTGAACTGCAGTGCCACCACCCAGCGCCGCTTGCTGCCCAGCAGGTCCACCAGCGGGCTCCACAGCGGTTTGATCACCCAGGGCAGGTACAGCCAGCTGGTGTACAGCGCAATCTCGGCGTTGCCCACGCCCAGGTTTTTGTACATCACCACGGCCAGCGTCATCACCACCACATAGGGCAGGCCTTGGCCGAAGTACAGCGTGGGTATCCAGCGCCAGGGGTTGACGGTTTGCATGGGGCGAAGGCTAACGCTTACCTGCTGCGCAAAAAAAACGGCGCCGAAGCGCCGTTGCAGCTTGTGAAGCGGGCTTGGAGCCCGCCACCGGTCAGTTGGGCTTCACACCCAGCGCTTTCACCGTGTCGAGGTTGATGTACGGGTCCACCGGCAGCTTCTTGGCCGTCTGGAAGGCGTTGATGGCCGCCATGGTGCGGTTGCTGATCACGCCGTCTTGCGGGCCGGGGTCGAAACCTTCTTTCTTCAGCGCCGCCTGCAGTTCACGGATGCGCGTGGGCGTGGCATTGGTTTCGCACAGGATGGAGCGCATTTCCTGGCCACCGTCAGACACCTTCACACGTTTGGTCTGTGTGCTGTATTCGGCCGCGGTGTCTACCATGTCGGTTTTCGCCGGTTCGATCACCTTGGTCACCTTGACCATGCGGACCTCGGCCGGCACGTCGATTTCACGCACGCTGGCTGCTTTGTCCACCACCTGCTTGGTGATGGTTTGCATGACGGCCGGCACTTCGATTTCACGCGTCGTGGCTTCTTTGTCGACGACACGCTTTTTCACCAAGGCCACTTGCTCGGGCACCGGGATCTCGCGCTTGCTGGCTGGCTGGTCCAGCACCCTGCGCGTCACGGTTTCAAACACGGCCGGGATTTCAACTTCCTTGGTCGACGCAGGGGTGTCAACCACACGCTTGGTGACGGTCTGGAACACGGCTGGGATTTCAACTTCTCGGGTCGACGCAGCGGCTGCCACCACACGCTTTTGCACCGCCTTGGTGACGGCTGCAATCTCGATTTCCTTCGTCGACTCCGGCTTGTCGACGACACGCTTGCTGACGGTCTGGAACTCCGCCGGCACGGCGATTTCTTTCATGTAGCCCACGATGGTGGAGCCTTCGGCACCGGCATCGGCCACGCGTGTAGCACCTGCGGCATGGGTGCCCACAGCGCCCAGTGCAGCGCCGGCCACCGACTTGTCATACACGGGGGTCAGCTTCTCACCGCCAGGGCCGGTGAGCGTGTTGCCGTCGGCCACAGCTTGTAGCCCCGGCCCAGCAGCGCCTTCATGTCCACCACCTTGCGGGTGAAGGAGCCAAAGGTGCCCGGCACTTCAATTTCGCGCGTCGCCGCGGCCTTGTCGACCACCTGTTTCTTCACCACGGTGAATTGCGCCGGAATCTCCACTTCACGCGTGGAAGCGGGTGTTTTCAAAACACGCTTGGTGATGATCTTGTACTGCGCCGGCACTTCCACCAGGCACATGATGTCGTCACCCGCCTTGCCGAAGGTGCCGGCTTCCAGCGCGGCCTTGTCCACGCCCTTGGGGTTGGCACCGGCGGCCACGGCCGCACGGTAGGCCGCCGACGTGGTCACTTCCTTGGCTTGTGACAGGTAGGCACGGCCTTGTTTCCACTGCGTGGAGGCCTCGGTGACGATGATCTTTTCGCTGACTTCTTCATAGACCGCGGGCACCACTTCCAGACGCTTGCTGGCGCCCACGGTTTCGATCTTTTCTTCCACCGTATTGTAAGTGGCGGGCACCACTTCCAGGCGCTTGCTGGGGGCCGCACTTTCAATGCGCATCGTTACCATCTTCACCGGCACCACCAGCGCCACCTGGCGCACCGACGCGGGGCGCACTTCCACCTTCTCGGTCACCGTCTTGTAGGTGGCGGGGATGACTTCAATGCGCTTGGAAGCCGGGCTGACAACCACGGTTTCGGTTTCGGTCTTGAAGGTGGCGGGCACCACGCCAAGACGCTTGGACGCGGGTTTGACTTCGATCTTTTCGGTCACCATTTTGTAGGTGGCGGGGATGACTTCCAGGCGCTTGGAAGCCGGCTTTACCTCGACCTTTTCAGTCACCGTCTTGAAAGTGGCGGCGATGGTTTCGGTGCGTACCGACGCGGGCCGCGTGACGACTTTTTCATCCACCATTTTGAAGGTGGCAGGCACCACTTCCTCGCGCTTGTAGGCGGGTTTGACTTC
>JANNMQ010000951.1:0-5515 GCA_031398045.1 Rubrivivax sp. | reverse complement strand
GTCGCCATGGGCGGCACCGTCACCGGCGAACACGGCGTGGGTGTTGAAAAACTCAGCAGCATGTGTGTGCAATTCAGCAGCGAAGAACGCGAGCAGATGTTTGCCGTCAAAAACGCCTTTGACGCGCAGGGCACGCTGAACCCCGGCAAGGTGATCCCCACGCTGCAGCGCTGCGCCGAATACGGCCGCATGCACGTCAAGCGCGGCTGGTTGCCATTCCCGGAACTGGAGCGGTTTTGAGCGCCGACGCCACCTTGCAGGCCCTGGTTGACCGGGTGCAGGCCGCACGCCAGCGCAAGGAGCCGCTGAACATCGTGGGCGGCGGCAGCAAGCAGTTCTACGGCGGCCCACCGGTGGGTGAGCCGCTGGATGTGCGGGCGCTGCGCGGCATCAGCAGCTACGAGCCCAGCGAGCTGGTGGTGACGGTGCGGGCCGGCACACCGCTGCTGGAATTGGAAACCGTGCTCGCCGAACAAGGGCAGTGCCTGCCTTTTGAGCCGCCGCGGTTTGCGTCGGAAACCACCGTTGGCGGCATGGTGGCTTCCGGCCTGGCAGGCCCGGCGCGTGTGTCAGCAGGTGGCGTGCGCGACTACGTGCTGGGTGCAACGCTGCTGAACGGCCGCGCCGAGCTGCTGCACTTTGGCGGCACGGTGATGAAAAACGTCGCGGGGTACGACGTGTCGCGCGCCTTGGCGGGGTCGATGGGTGAGCTGGGCGTGATCTGCGAGGTGTCGCTGAAGGTTTTGCCAAAGCCACAGTCCACGCTCACGCTGCGCCTGGAGGCTGACCAGGCCAGCGCCATCAGGCGGGTCAACGAATGGGGCGGCCAGCCACTGCCTTTGAACGCCAGCGCCTGGTGGGACGGCATGCTGGTGCTGCGCTTGTCGGGCGCGGTGGCGGCCGTGCAGGCGGCGCACCAAAAGCTGGGCGGTGAAGTGGTGGCCGAGCCCCTGGCCGGCGTTTTCTGGACCGGCTTGCGTGACCACCGCGACGAATTTTTCATCGGCGCGCACAAGGCTCTGCAAGCCGGCGCTACGCTGTGGCGACTGTCGGTGCCGGCCACCACGCCAGCGCTGAAACTCTCGGGTGAACAATTGCTGGAATGGGGGGGCGCACAGCGCTGGATCTGCACCAGCGCGCCCGCTGCAGCGTTGCGCGATGCGGCTGCGGCAGTGGGTGGCCATGCCGTCCTCTTCAGGGGCCAGGACAAAAGCGCCGGCGCCTTTGCGCCGCTGAAACCACCGCTGGACCGCATCCAGCGCAACCTGAAGGCGGCGTTCGATCCGGAGGGCATCTTCAACCCCGGGCGGCTGCTGCCGATGCCCGTTCCCGTTCGCACGCCGCAGCCGCTGAGCGTATGAAAGCCGACCCTCGCCCGGTGGTTGACCGCATGCAGGCCTACTACGCCCAGCGTGCCGCTACCTACGAAAGGGTGTACCACAGGCCTGAACGCCAGGGTGACCTGCGCGCGATGGAAGCCTGGCTGCCCGGCGTGTTTGCAGGCCGCCATGTGCTGGAAGTGGCCTGCGGCACGGGTTGGTGGACTCCACACGGTGCGCGCGACGCAGCCAGCTGGCTGGCCACTGACCTAAATCCCGAAACGATGGCGGTGGCGCAGCACAAGGCGCTGCCCGCCTGCGTGCGGTTGGCCACCGTTGACGCCTACAGCTGGGAGGGGTTGGCGCAGGCTCGGTCGACGGCAGGCGCACCGCCACCGCCAGCCTTCACCGCGGCTTTTGCGGGCTGCTGGTGGAGCCACGTGCCCTTGCAGCGCCTGCCGCAGTGGCTGGCCAGCCTGCATGCACACCTGGCGCCCGGCGCGCACGTGGTGTTTCTGGACAACAGCTATGTGCAGACCAGCAACCTGCCCATCACGCACAGCGATGCGGCGGGCAACACCTACCAGACCCGCACGCTGGACGACGGCAGCGTGCACGAGGTGCTGAAGAACTTCCCCACGGCAGAGTCGGCCCTGGCCCTGCTGGGCCCGCGGGCACAGCAGGCGCAGTGGCTCAACTGGCCGCACTACTGGGCGCTGAGTTATGTCTGGGCCGGGTCCGATGGCACGTGAACGGCGGGGGCACCATGCAAGGTCAGTCGGCACTGGCAGCACGGCTGTTGCCCCTGGCCTGGCCCTGGTTGTCCTTGAAATCGACAAAAAACTGAGCTGCTGATGCAAACCAAACTGGCGCCCGAATTCAAGGGCACACGCGACGGCGAAGCCGCCGAGGCCATCCTGCGCAAGTGTGTGCACTGCGGCTTTTGTACCGCCACCTGCCCCACCTATCAGCTGTTGGGCGACGAGCTGGACGGCCCGCGCGGCCGCATCTACCTGATGAAGCAGGTGCTCGAAGGCGCAGCCGTCACGCGCAGCACGCAGCAACACCTGGACCGCTGCCTCACCTGCCGCAACTGTGAAACCACCTGCCCCAGCGGCGTGCAATACGGGCAGCTGGTGGACATCGGCCGCCACATTGTCGAAGAACGTGTGCAGCGCCCCAAGGGTGAACAAGCGCTGCGCTGGTTGTTGAAAGAAGGACTGACCTCGCCGCTGTTTGGCCCGGCCATGAAACTGGGGCAGCTGGTGCGCCCGCTGCTGCCGGCGGCGCTGCAAGCCAAGGTGCCAGCACCCGGCGGCGCGCGCGCGCACCAGTGGCCCACACGCGAACATGCGCGCAAGGTGCTGCTGCTGCTGGGCTGTGTGCAGCCGGCCATGATGCCGGGTATCAACAGCGCCACTGCGCGGGTGCTGGACGCCGCCGGCATCCAGACCCTGGTGGCCGACGGCGCTGGCTGCTGCGGCGCCATCCGCACCCACCTGAATGACCATGAAGGCGGCCTGGCCGACATGCGCCGAAACATCGACGCCTGGTGGCCCCTGGTCGACGGCCTGACGGCGCGCGGCAAAGTGGAGGCTATTGTGATGAATGCCAGCGGCTGCGGTGCCAGCGTGAAGGACTACGGCCGGGTGTTGGCGCACGACGCAGCCTATGCCGACAAAGCAGCCCGAGTCAGTTTGCTGACGCGTGACCTGAGTGAGCTGCTGCCCGACATCACCCCCACGCTGAAAGCGCGTTGGCCCAAAGAACTGTCGCCCAGCGTGCCACGCCAACTGGCCTACCACCCGCCCTGCACGCTGCAGCACGGCCAACAACTGCGCGGCGGTGTTGAAACACATCTGCGTGAACTGGGCTTTGAGGTCAACCTGGCGGCCAGCGAAAGCCATTTCTGCTGTGGTTCAGCCGGCACCTACAGCGTGCTGCAGCCTGAGCTGGCCACCCAGCTGCGCGACCGCAAGTTGGGCCATCTGGCACCGCTGCAGCCGCAGGCCATCATCAGCGCCAACATCGGCTGCATCCAGCACCTGCAAACGGGCACCACCACGCCGGTGCGCCACTGGGTGGAAGTGCTGGACGACGCGTTGCAGGGTTAACGTTGAATGGGTTTGCGCGCCAGTGCCCACACCACCCCGGCCACCAACAAGGCCACGCCCAGCACCACGCTGGCCTGCGGCCACTGCGCGCGCAGCATCCAGGCATAGGCCAGCGCGGCCAGGGTTTCGAACACGATCAGCGGCCCGGCCAGCGCGGTGGGCAGGCGCTGACTGGCCTCGTTCCAGCACAGTGTGCCCAGCCAACTGGCCAACAGACCGATGGCCAGCATCAAGACCGCATAACGCAGCGGATCGGGGCCCAGCGGCATGCTGAAACTGCTGCCGCTGGCTACCGTGTAGGCCCACCAGGCGGCATAGCCCAACAAGGCCAGCGGCAACGTGGCCAGGCCCTGCGCGGTGGCCCAGGTGGTGGCCGAGCGGTTGGCGTGATGGCGCAGCCAGTCGGCATTGCGCAGGGGGTACCAGGTCCAGCAGGCCACAGCGCCAATGGCCAGCGCCGCGCCGCTGGCATAGCGCCACGGCGCGGCCGTCTCTGGGGTGGCTGCCTGCGCGCTGAAATGCGCCCATTCAGCCTGGTTGACGATGGTTATGCCGGCCACCATCAGCAGCAGGCTGGGTAGCAACTGTTGCCACGGCAAGCGGCCGTCCCGCAGCTGGTTGCGGCGGTTGGCCACCACCGCAATCACCACCGGCAGGGTGCCGATCAACATCGTGGGCAGCGGTGCGCCGGCGCGCTGGATGGCCGCCGACAGAAACAGGTAATAGGCCACGTTGCCAACGGCAGCCAGCTTCAGCGCTTCCAGCCAGTCGGCGCGGGTCAGTTGCAGCAGGCGCACACGGTCCAGCCAGGCCAGTGGCAATGCAATCAAGCCAAACGCCAGGTAACGGCCAAAGGTCAGCAGGGCGGGTGGGTATTGGGGCAACATCAGCGGCGCTACAAAAACCAGGCCCCACATCAAGCCGGCGGCGGCGGCAAAAAGGGTGCCGGTGATGAGGGCGTGGCGGTGCGAAGGCATGGGTTACGCTGAAGCGGGGGCGGTGGTCAAGGGTGCGCCGCGTACGCGGCGCTGCGCCAGCGGCACAGGGAACACCTTGTCAGTACTCCGAAACACGGATTTCGAAACATGAAAACGCGTCTTCGACCCGATGTCGTCGTTGCAAATGCTCGCCATGCAAATGAGCATGGCTGTGATTTGCGCCTAGACCTCGGGCCGAAACCATCGTTTTCATCATGTTTCGAAACCTATGGGCCGGAGTACTGGCCGCCGATGATCCCACGCCGCAAAATCGGTTTGATATGCCAGACCACCTGCTCGCCCTGGACCAGGGTACTTCCAGTTCTCGCGCCATCGTCTTTCACCGCAGCGGCCGCGTGGTGGCCCTTGCGCAGCGTGAATTCACACAACTGTTTCCGCAGCCCGGATGGGTTGAGCATGACCCGATGGAAATCTGGCGCACGCAACGCGATGTGGCGCAGCAAGCGCTGGCGCAAAGCGGTGTGCCGCTGCCCGACGTGGCCGGCATCGGCATCACCAACCAACAGCCATCAGCAGCAGCCGCGATGTGCAGGCCCTGGCCGAAAGCGTGCCCGACAGCGGCGGCGAGGTTTTTGTGCCCGCCTTTGCCGGCTGGGGCGCGCCCTATTGGGACGCCCAGGCACGAGGCGCTATCGTGGGCCTGACACGCGGCAGCACGGTGGCACACATTGCGCGCGCCGCGGTGGAAAGCATCGCTTTCCAAAAAGCCGCGCTGCTGCAGGCCATGGCGCGCGATGCCCAACCGGTGGCTGAATTGCGTGTCGACGGCGGCGCCAGCGTCAACGGCCCACTGATGCAACTGCAGGCGGACTTGCAGGGCATACCGGTGGTGCGCCCGCTGGTGACCGAAACCACCGCACTGGGAGCCGCTTACCTGGCCGGCCTGGTCACCGGCCTGTACGCGGGTGTCGACGTTGGCCGCACAGTGGCAGCTGCAGTCACGGTTTGAGCCGCGCATGGCGCCGGCAAAGGCGCAAGCGCTGATGGCTGCCTGGGGGCACGCGGTGCACCAAGCGCGGGCCTGACTCAATACTGCTGGTTTAGGAAAAATTCCGTTCGGGCTGAGCTTGTCGAAGCCCCGCCA
>JANNMQ010000902.1:0-3789 GCA_031398045.1 Rubrivivax sp. | reverse complement strand
GCTTGCAGCGCCAGGAAGGTCCGTAGGCCAGCGCTGACAAACACGCAGCTTGTTCCCCGACAGCAGACTCCCAAGTGGGCCCCTAAGGTGTTCGGCACGGACGGCAATGGGTGCCGGCCGCATCAACGGCCGCATGGCCAGGGAATCACAGCGATGAATACCAACCAGATCAAAGGCACTGTCAAAGAAGTCGCGGGCAAGGTCAGGCGCAAAGCAGGCGAAGCCGTGGGCAGCACTGAACAGCAGGTGAAGGGTGCCATGGACCAGGCCAAAGGCAAAGCGCAGAAGGCCCTGGGCGACGCTCAAGAAGCCGGCGCCGACTTGGCACGCAACAGCCGCCGCCCTTCGCCCTGAAGCAGCATCTTGTATCCATACGCTGACTGACTGTGCGGGCCCACGCCCGGCGCTGCTTTCGCCACTGGCAGCTGCCCACGCCGCTGCCGCTGTGGCTGCTTTTGCTTGGCGCCGCGCTGGGCAGCGGCTGCTCGGTGCTGTCACCGCGGCCTGACCCGCAATCGCAGACGCAAGCTCCTGGGCCGCCCGTCATCAGGCTGGATGTGACCGCGCCGCCCGCGTTGGCCGAATTGCTGGCGCGCAACCTTGACCTGGGTCGCGTCAACCGCCTGGCGCGCGGTGAGCCCCTGCAAGAGGGAGAGCTCGACCGGCTGGTGGCTGCCGCCCCGCAACAGGCCCGCGAATTGCTGGACACCGAAGGCTACTTCAACGCCGAGGTCAGCGTGGTGAAGGACGAAACGGGTTCCCTGCCTACCGTGCGAGTGGTGGTGCAGCCTGGCCCGCGCACCCGCGTGGGCCGTGTCGACATCGGCATCCTGGGCCCACTGCACGATGCAGCCATCAACCCGGTGGGCGGCCCCACCAGCCACCAGACCCACGCGCGCGGAGCCACCAGCGTGCTGCGCAGCACATGGTCGCTGCCCGCCGGCGCGCCTTTCCGCGACGCCGACTGGTCGCGCGCCAAGGCCGGGGCCATTGCCGGCGTGCGTGGCCAGGGTTACGTGATGGCGGAGTGGACCCGCACCGCGGCTGAAGTGGATGCCGCCCGGCAGCAGGCCGACCTGGCATTGACGGTGAACAGCGGCCCGCTGTTTCTTGTCGGCCCGCTGCGCGTGCAGGGCCTGAAGTTGCAGGACGAAAGCACCGTGGCCCACATCGCCAACCTGCAGCGTGGCCGGCCCGCCACCGAAGCGCTGCTGCTGGACATCCAAGAACGGCTGCAGAAGTCAGACCTGTTCGACCGCGCCACGGTGTCGCTTGAAACTTCACCGCCGCAGCCTGAAAACACACCGGTGCTGCTGCAGCTGGGCGAACGGGCACTGCAAGAAGCCACCATCGGCGTCGGTGTGGGCGCTAACGTCGGCCCGCGTTTCACGCTGAACCATGTGCACCGCCGGCCTTTTGGCCAGCCCTGGGTGGCGCGCAACAACTTTGACATCGCCCAGCTGCAGCAGCGCTGGTCGGGTGAGCTGAGCACCCAGACGCTGCCTGGCCTGTACCGCAACCTGGCCGGTGCGGCGCTGGAGCGGGTGAAGTCCGACACCGACACGGTGGCGTCGAGCCAGGTGCGCGCGGGTCGGGCGCAGGCCACACGCAACATCAACCGGCTGCTGTTCGTCGACTGGAACCGCAGCACCACCACCAGTGCGCTGGGCCGCCAACAGTCAGACGCCGTGGCGCTGCACTATCACGGCGTGTGGCGGCAGCTGGACGACCTGGTGCTGCCCACCCGCGGCCGCGCCTGGACGGGGCAGGTGGCTTTTGGGCAGGCGCGGTCGACACCCGGTGGCAACGGGCCGTTCACGCGCCTTTATGGTCGCCTGGACGCCTTTGTGCCGCTGGGCAACTGGTACGGCCAGGGGCGCATCGAAGCCGGCCAGGTGTTCGCAAGCGGCGACGTGCTGGTGCCGGAAGCCTTGCGCTTTCGTGCGGGCGGTGACGAGTCGGTGCGCGGTTATGCCTACCGGTCGCTGACACGCAAAGTGAACGGCACCGAGGTTGGCAGCGAAGTGCTGTTCACGGCCAGCGCCGAGGTGGCGCGGCCGCTGCTGGCCCGGCTGCCGCAGCTGATGGGCGCGGTGTTCATCGATGCCGGGCGCGCCGCTGGCAGCTGGGCTGACCTCAAGCCTGCTTTTGGTGCCGGCGTGGGCGTGCGTTACCGCAGCCCGGTGGGGCCTGTGAAGCTGGACCTGGCCTATGCTGAAGAGGAACGGCGCCTGCGCCTGCACCTGTCGGTCGGGCTGGCTTTCTGATGGACCGGCCAGTTGCTGATCCCGCGGTGCACGGGGCACTGCCCTCGCGCGGCCCGGTACGCACGGCGCGGGTGGTGGTGGGATGGGCGCTGGGGCTGCTGGCGGTGGTGGTGGCGGTGCTGCTGCTGGTGGTGGCAGGCGCTGGCACCTGGCTGTGGAAGAGCAACGACGCGCTGGTCAGCCTGGCGGCGCGTGTACCCGGCCTGTCCATCAGTGGCCAGCAAGGCCATCCAGGTGGTGGGCCGTTTGCGCTGCAGCGCTTGCAATGGCAAGGCGCCCGTCTGCGTGTTGTTGTCGAGGGTCTGGCCTGGGACGACGCGTTGTGGACCTGGAAGCCGCACCTGGGCGCCTGGGTGGGGCTGAAGTTGACCAGGCCGCGCGCAGCGCGGGTGCAGCTGCTGACCGTGCCGCTGGCGTCTGTGCAGCCCGAGCCCGACGCGGCGCCCACCGATCTGCGGCTGCCTTTGGAGCTGCAAGCGCCTGGCCTGCGCGTCGCCCGCGTTGACATCGACACCCAGCCGGCCATCACCGCGCTGACGGCCGATGTGCACCTGGGCGCGGCAGCGGGTGCTGAACACCGGCTCGCACAGCTGGGCCTGTTGTGGAATGGACTGGCTGCCGGCGGCCATGCGGTGCTGGGCACCACGGCAGGCCTGCCGCTGCAGGCCCGGCTGGATGTCACCGGCCCGGCGCTGGGGACCCTGGCGGCGCAGCCCGCAGCAGAAGGCGCTGGCAGCGTGGCCGCTGCTTCAACCGCTTGGCGGGCTGAACTGCAGGCGCAGGGCCCGCTGGCACAACTGCCGGTGCAGGTTCGTTTCAACCACGTCAGCGGTGCCGGCGCCAGCGTGCAGGCCACGCTGGCGCCGTTTGCGCCCTGGCCGCTGGTGGCGTTGGCGGCGCAGGCCAATCGGTTGGACCTGTCATCGCTGGCGCCCGGGCTGCCACAAACCGTGTTGTCGGGCCGTGCCCGGCTGTCCGACCCGCAAGCCGCGCAGACCCTGCAAGACCCGCTGCAGATGGACCTGCAGCTTGAAAACGCCGAGCCCGGCCCCTGGAACGCGCGGCGTCTACCGGTGCGCCAGTTGCAGGTATTGATGGTGGGCCACCCCGCAGGGGACCGACCGTTGCTGTTGAAACAACTGGCTATCGATTGGGCCGGCACGCAGCCGGCCGGCCGCACCGAAGGCAGCGGCCGCTTGCACAACGGCGAGTTGGCGCTGGGCTTGACGGTGACGGACCTGCGCCCCGAGCAGCTGTTTGTGGGCGCGGCGCCGATGCGCCTGACGGGGCAGTTGGACCTGATGGTGACCGGCTTGCCTGGGGTGGCACGCGCTGCAGCGGGACCTGCGGGTGCGCCTGCCAGCGCCCCGGTCAGTGCACCTGCCAGTGCCTCCGCCAACAACGCGCAGCGGGCCCTGCAGGCCACGCTGCGGGTGGACCTGAATGCCCGCCTGCCCCAGTCTGGGGCGCCGACGCTGTCGCTGCAGACCACGGCGCAATTCAATCAGCTGCTCGACGGCAC
>JANNMQ010000871.1:0-1619 GCA_031398045.1 Rubrivivax sp. | reverse complement strand
GGTCTTCGCCGTACTGGTCGTCGCCCACCTCGGCGGCGGCCATCGCGGCGCGCATGGCGTGGGTGGGGCGGGTGACGGTGTCGGAGCGCAGGTCGATGGGGATGGGTGTGTTCATGGCGGCGGAGTATCCATCGTCCAGGGGTTGGATGAAGCGCAAAAAGCAGCGCAGAACATTGCGCCGCGGGGCAGTCTCACAGTGCCCGCCGCTGTTCCAGGTCTGCGGCAAAAAACGTGTTCAGTTCCTGCCCAGATGCAGCGCCTTCAAAGCCGTCGAAGCGGCCCTGCTCGGCCAGCAACCGCGCTGCGCGCAGGAAGCCGCCCCAGGCTGCACGCGCCATCGCGCCGCCCACGCTGATGCGCCGCACGCCTAAAGCGGCGGCCTCGGCCACCGTCATGCTGCCGGCGCTGCCCAGCAGCAGGTTCACGGGTTTGGGCGCCACCGCGGCCACCACGGCGCTGATGTACGCCGGCGTGCGGATGCCCGGTGCGTACAGGCAGTCGGCACCGGCCTGCGCATAAGCTTGCAGGCGCGTCACGGTCTCGGAGATGTCGGGCCTGCCGACCAGGAAACATTCGGCGCGCCCGACCAGCATCACATCGGCGCCACTGGCGTCGATGGCGCGGCGGGCTGCGCGCAGGCGTTCACAGGCTTCTTCAATGGTGAACAGCGGCTTTGCCACATCGCCGGTGGAATCTTCGATCGACAGGCCCGCCACACCCGTGGCCACGGCCAGGCGCACGCTGTCTTCAACCGCTGCCGCGTCGGCGCCAAAACCGTTTTCGAAGTCTGCGTTGATGGGCACATCGGTGGCCGCCACCAGTTCATGCAGATGTGCCAGCGCCATCTCGCGGGTGATGCCGTTGTCGGCATGGCCCTGTGACCAGGCAAAACCCGAACTGGTGCTGGCCAGCGCCGGGAAGCCCAGGCCCTGCAGCATGCGTGCGCTGCCGATGTCCCAGGGGTTGGGAATGACGAAGCAGCCGCTGTTGTGCAGCTGGCGGAACACCGCACGCTTGTGCACAGTGCGCGCGACGTGCTCGGCTGAAGCGGGGCGGGTCGTGGTCATGGAGAGCCCTCCTGAAGGTAAATTAGCTTACCGCAGCCCCTCACCACTGCCAGTGCCGCACAGCCCCATGACAACCCCCGCCATCACCCGCTTCGCCTTCCCCACCCCCATCCACTTCGGTGCCGGCGCGCGCAAACTGGTGGCTGCGCACCTGCTGGACCAGGGCATCCGCCGGCCCCTGATCGTCACCGTCCGCGCGCTGGCGGCGCTGGCGGTGATGGCTGAATTTCAGTCGCACCTGGCGGGCCTGAACGTGGCGGTGTTTGACGGCGTCTTTGGCAATCCCACCTGCGCGCAGGTGATGGCCGGCGCGGCCGCGTTCAAGGCCCATGGCGCTGATGCAGTGATCGGCTTTGGCGGCGGCGCCGCGCTGGACGTGGCCAAGGTGGTGGGTGTGATGGCGGTCCACGACGGTGATGTGCTGCAGTACGTGTGGGACCACCCGCAGGTGCGGCCCATCAACCAGCCGCTGCCGGTGCTTGTGGCGCTGCCCACCACGTCGGGCACCGGCAGCGAGGTGGGCCGCAGCGCCGTGGTGTCAGAGAACGACAC
>JANNMQ010000351.1:0-5828 GCA_031398045.1 Rubrivivax sp. | reverse complement strand
GCGCTGTATGGCGGTGAGCAGAACCTGATAACGATCAACATGAGCGAATACCAGGAAGCGCACACCGACAGCACACTGAAGGGTGCGCCGCCCGGCTACGTGGGTTACGGCGAAGGTGGAGTGCTGACCGAAGCGGTGCGCCGCAAGCCCTACAGCGTGGTGCTGCTGGACGAGGTTGAAAAAGCCCACCCCGATGTGCACGAGATGTTCTTCCAGGTCTTCGACAAGGGTTTCATGGAAGATGGCGAGGGCCGCTTCATCGACTTCAAGAACACGCTGATTTTGTTAACCACCAATGCTGGTACCGACCTCATCGCCGGCCTGTGCAAAGACCCCGAACTGATGCCCGACCCCGAGGGCATGGCGAAGGCTTTGCGTGAACCGCTGTTGAAGATTTTCCCGCCAGCGCTGCTGGGGCGGCTGGTGGCGATTCCGTATTACCCGCTGAGCGACGAGATGCTGGGCAAGATTGTCAAGCTGCAGCTCAATCGCATCAAGAAGCGCGTCGAGGCGCGTTACAAGATCCCATTCGAGTATGGCGACGATGTGGTGAAGCTGGTCGTTTCACGCTGCACCGAAAGTGAATCGGGTGGGCGGATGATCGACGCGATCTTGACCAACACCATGCTGCCCGACATCAGCCGCGAGTTCCTGACGCGAATGATGGAGGGCAAGACCATCGCAGGCGTTCGGGTCGAGGTGAAGGACGCCCAATTTGCCTACTCGTTCGGCTGAATCGGCGCTGACCCGAAAGCGCTTGTCCTACAAGGAGTGCAAACATGATGAGTTTGATGTTGTTCCAGTCACAGACCGACTACGACAGTGACAGCAATGCCGGTGCCATTGTCCGGGGCTTCCTGAAGCGCAACCGGGGCGGGAACATTGGCGTGATCGATGCAGCCTTGACGGCTTACGAGCGCGATCTCATTACCCAGGATGCAGGGCGCATTGGCAAAGCGCTCGAGAACGTGTACATCACCTGCCAGTGGTGGCTGAGGCTCAAGAAAGACAAGATTGGTGTCAAGACAGAGACCACCAATACCGATACGCGTGCGCAAGTCATTCAGACCCTCAAGAACGAAGCCATCCAGGAGTTGACCCAAAACAACCCAGCACGTGCCGCATTTGCCACCAACAAGGCCAGCGCGGTCAGTCTGGGTACGGTCGCGATGAAAAAAGAAAAAGGCTCACTGACCAAAGCTTCCGAGATGACCGGAACGGTTGATCTGGCCAAAGGCTATGAACACGAGCGCAAGACCTACACCGATTCCGACAAGACCCAGGCCGTTTCGGCCAGCACGATCTACAACAGGCCCAATACAAGCCACGACATTTCCTATCGCCAATACAAAAAGGCTTACGACACCATGGTCAAAGAG
Organism: Rubrivivax sp.; assembly: GCA_031398045.1. Taxonomy (GTDB): domain Bacteria; phylum Pseudomonadota; class Gammaproteobacteria; order Burkholderiales; family Burkholderiaceae_C; genus Rubrivivax. The sequence goes on along the minus strand of JANNMQ010000351.1, from coordinate 4,449 downwards.
GGTGCCGTAGACCTGACAGTGGCCTACTTGCCCAAGGCAGACCGTCTCGACTACTTGCTGGTGTGCCAGAACGGCATCTTCATGTACCCCAATGGAGCCAAGGCGAAGAATTCAATTGCTTCGAACCAGGGTGAGCCTTACGCCATTGACCGTTATGGCAATTTCTTTTCCACGCAGTTAGGCACGACCACACCCAGGGGCCAGGTGTTCAACCATTCCTGCTTCACGGCTGGCACGCCCGTGATGTGTGCGGGCACCTGCCAGTTTGACGCAGGTGGCCGACTGCACCACATCGACAATGACAGTGGTCACTACAAGCCCGACCGCAACGCGCTGCACAAGGCTGTCAATCTCGTCATCAGCCAAGGGGTGAGTGGGGCCGAGTTGAGGGTTGGCCTCAAGGCTGCCAACGGCACCAGCTACTTCAAGGGCACGACCTTTGCTGCCAACATCAATGCCGCCAATGCGGACTGGGACCCCAACGACAATGCAGGCTTTGGCCTCGTCTGATGCCCTGCGGGGCAGCGCTGCGCCCGCTGCCGGATCTGCGCGTCAACGCTACATGAAGCGAATCAGGGTCACGGGGAAATGGGGGAAATGGACTCAGGGCTGTCATTTTCCTCGACCCGAGAATCTCGCCTACCTGTGAATGCCGGGCCTTGTGGACAGACCGCGCAGAGGTTGTGCGATCGACTGCCAGCAATGCAACGTAACCGCGCCGGTGCTTCGGTGGCTCAGCAGAGTCATCAATCCAGCGCTCTGCAATGACTCGACTTCGGCTTCGCTCAGGTACCGGCCCGCGCAGGGCTGGAGTTGAGGCTCGCCGTCAGCGTCTCGCAACACCCATGTGGGCAGGTCGTCCAGTGTTCGGTTGCTGGTGTCGATGCAGACGGTGGCGTTGGGTTTACCGCAGGCCTGCCCCAACAGAGTTGCTGCGGCGATGGCGCCCGAGCCCCACAGCAAGGGCCCGGGTTCGATGGCGCCCGTGATCTCTTCGAAGTCCAGGTCTTGTACCGGTTCCTGCCGCCGCCCGTAAGGCAGCCGCAGCAGCAGTGGTGAACTCAGCAGACCCAGCCATGGCGCCGCCTCGCTACGGCGCAATTTTGTCCAAGCCTGCTGGTGTGGCGCCGCATCGGTGTCCGTTGCCAATGCTGCTTGCACCAGTTCGGGCGTTGCCATCGCGATAAATGGTGTTTGCGCTCGCGCAGCTGCCGTGGCCAACGCGGCCAGCAAGCCGAGATCGACCGCCGTGTCACCAAAACCGAACAAGCCAAAAACGGCCCACCATGGCGGGCTGCCGGTAGCTTGGCCTGCGACACCGCCGTCGCCGCCCTGGCCGGCGAACAGGCCAGACAACGCGGTGGCTTCCACTCGACCTTGCGCGGCCACAAGGTCAGTCAGCAAGTCGGGCAGTGCTGCATCGGCCAGATGCAGCTCCAGCGTTTCGCCCAGCTCCAGCCTCGACACCAGCAGCTGCACGCCCCGCCAGGCGCTTTCCAGCGCCTGGAAGGCCGGGTCGTGCATGACAGCCCGCAGATCATCGGCCAGCGCTGCCTGCGCCACTGCCACGTAGACCGCTTGATGCGCCGGTGCTACAGGCACCACATGGCCGGCCACCGCGCTGTGCAGCAAGGCTTCGATGGCGGAAGGCGGCGCGGGTGGCGCAGGCGCGCCGGCAGCATGCCGCACCTGGCCGCCTAGCAGTGAACTCAGCAGATCGCCAGCACTGCTGGTGGGTGCCGTCGCAGTAGCGGGCGCAGACAGAATTGCAGCCGGAGTCGCAGGCGCCTGTCCAGCAGGTCCCTGCAGGGCGTCCCATGCGGCGGCGGCGCTGACAAACTGCACCGGGTCTTGCAACGCCTTCAACCGGGCCAAGCCCTGTTGCAATGGCGGCAGGCTGTGCAGTAATTCATCGGGGTGGAAGTCGTCCAGCGACTGCGGCGCAAATTCGCAAAGGCGGCCGTGTACCTGCAGCAGCAGCTTGGGCGCCATCAGCCGCATCACGGTGTCCAGGTTGTCGACGTCCACCTGCCGGGGTTTTGCCTGCCAGCGTTGCACGGGTGGTGCTGACGCAGGGGCCGTGGCTGCGGCAGCGCTGCGGCCGCTGAAATCGCCCAGCAGCAGCAGACGTGCAGGTTGCCTGCCGGCTGCGCGTTGCGCTGCCGTCGCCGCCCGGCCACCAGGTCCCAGGTGAAGATCAAAATTTAAGTTTGAAGGCATGGTGAATGGCCGGTAGTGATTGGGCAAAGCAGGGTGGGCAAGGCAGGTTGGCGAGCAACGGCACGGCTCGCCGTTTGCATGTGGACCGTGGGCCGCAATGCTGGCAAGCGCGGCTTGCCGCTGCACCTACTTTGCTGCAGAGTCGGCACATCGGCAAGCACCCGGTGCCCCCTATTGCACTGTCACGCACTGTCACGCACTGCCACGCGCGGTCACGCACCTTCACGCCCCACCAGCATGCAAGCTTCGGCTCCCGACACTCCCATCACAACCCTGGCGCTGCTGCAGCAGGCGATGGAGGCGCACAGCTCAGGCCAGGTGGAACAGGCGCGACAGGCCTATCGGCAGGCGCTGCAGATAGAACCCGACAACCCCGATGGCCTGCACCTGCTGGGCATGCTGGAAGGGCAGTTCGGCTCCCGGGAAGCGGGGGCAACGCTCATCGCCCGCGCCATCGCCATCAAGCCCGAAGAGCCGATGTTCCACAACAACCTGGGTAACGTGCACTTCACGGCCAACCGTCTTGAAGAGGCCGAAGGCTGCTACCGGCGCGCCGTGCAACTCGACCCCACGCGTTATGACGCCTTCAACAACCTGGCCGTGCTGCTGGGCCGCAAAGGCGACAAGGAGGGTGCCGAGAACGCCTTCAAGGCCCTTTTGGAAGTGGCACCCGGATTCACCGATGCGCGTGAAAACCTGGCCGATTTATACCTGCGCCAAGGCCGCTTGAGTGATGCGCTGGCCCAATGCGCGGTTGGGCTCGTCACCACGCCACGGGCGCCGGGCCTGCGCCGCTTGCTGGGCCTGGCTTACTCCACCTGGGACATGCCTGAACAAGCAGCGCAGGTCTACCGCGACTGGATGCGCGACGAACCCGACAACCCACAGCCCGCGCACTACTTGGCCGCATTCACCGGCGTGGACGTGCCGGAGCGTGCTTCCGACGACTACGTGCGGGCGTCGTTTGACAGTTTTGCCGACAGCTTCGACAGCAAGCTGGCTGAACTGGACTACCGCGCCCCGGCACTGATGGGCCAGGCGCTGGCCGAAGTTCTACCGCCCGCCGCCCGCCAATGGCGCGTGGCTGACGCCGGCTGCGGCACCGGCCTGTGCGCGCCGCACCTGCTGCCTTTTGCCAAGACTTTGGTGGGCGTGGACTTGTCGCCGGGCATGCTGCGCAGGGCCATCGATCGAGGTGGGTATGACGAACTGCTTGAAGCCGAACTGGTCAGCTTCCTGCAGTCGCGCCCGGCTGCTTTCGACGTGCTGGTGTCGGCAGACACCCTGTGTTATTTCGGTGTGTTGACCGACTTTGCACGGGCTGCCCGCAACAGCCTGGAAGGGCCCGGCTGGCTGGTATTCACGGTGGAAGCCCATGACGATGCGCCGGGCGCGGCAGACTTCGTCTTGCAAGGCCATGGGCGTTATTCACACCGCGCGGGCTACATCAGCCAAACGCTGCAAGCGGCCGGGTTCTTGCCGCCCGTGCTGCGCGCCGTGGTGCTGCGCACAGAGGCTCTGAATGATGTTCACGGCTGGCTGGTGACGGCGCAAGCGCAATCGGGTGCACGGGCTGCAGCAGACACCGCGGCTGATTTCAACGCCAACGCCAACGCCAACGCCACAGCCCAGCAGCCACAAGGTGCACCACCATGACCACCGCTGTTCCGTTGTCCTTTGAAGTGTCGATTGCAGCAGTCCCGACTCTGAAGTTCTTGTCGCTGGAAGGCGGTGAAGAACTCTCCAGGCCTTTTGAGTACCGTCTGCTGGGTCTGCTGAAACCCGACGAGACCCTGGCTTTCGACGACGTGCTGGGCACGCCAGCACAGGTGAAGGTGGGCGTGGGCAGCAGCCATGAACGCATCTACCACGGCGTGGTGGCAGCGCTGGCGTTTGACAGCCTGGTGGGCGGCCATCTGGCGTTCCGCTTCACGCTGCGGCCCTGGCTTTGGCTGCTGACGCGCAGCGCGCAGTTGCGCATCTTCCAGCACAAAACCGTACCCGACATCCTGAAGGACGTGTTCGACGCCCACGGCGGCACTTTTGACGCCCGCTTGTTGGCCACTTACCGCGCACGAGAGTACTGCGTCCAGTACCGCGAAAGTGATTTCAATTTCGTCAGCCGGCTGATGGAAGAAGAGGGCATCTTCTACTTCTTCGAGTACGCCGACGCCAAGCACACGCTCGTGCTCGCCGACGCGACGAGCAACTACGCCAACTGCGACCCGC
>JANNMQ010000843.1:0-3728 GCA_031398045.1 Rubrivivax sp. | reverse complement strand
ACCGATCTGAACGCCGACGCGATCGCTGCGGCGCGCGGCGGTCACTTCGCCGCGACGATGGCCCGTGACCTGACGCCACAACGGTTGGCGCGGTTTTTTACCCAACGGCCAGACGGGTATCAGATCGACAAGCGCGTCCGCGACATGGTGCTGTTTGCGCAGCACGATGTGATCATGGACCCGCCCTTTACCCGGCTCGACTTCGTGTTGTGCCGCAACTTGCTGATTTACTTCGGCGCCGCGCTGCAGCGGCGCCTGATCCCGCTCTTTCACTACAGCCTGCGGCCGGGCGGGGCGTTGTTGCTGGGGAGCTCGGAAACCGTCGGCCGCGCGCAATCGCTTTTTCGGCCACTGGATCCGAAATCCAGGCTCTACTGGCGAAGCGACAATAGCGACGGCGGTGGCGCGGTGGTCTTCCCGACCCATCGGCGCCCGGCGACACGTTCCAATCCGCAGGGAACCCCTCTGGCGCACATGAACTCTCCTCCCATCAACCTGCAAGCGCTTGCCGATCAATTGCTGCTCCAGTCGCATTCACCCGCGGCGGTGCTGGTGAACGACGGCGGTGACATCGTCTACATCAGCGGGCGCACGGGCCGCTACCTGGAGCCTGCTGCAGGCAAGGCGAACTGGAACATCCATGTCATGGCGCGGCCCGCCATTCGCGCGCAACTGGCCGTCGCGTTGCGCAAGGCGCTGCAAGAAAAGACCACGATCGAACTGCGCGCCCTGAGGCTCGACGACGACGACACCACCGCCGCAGTCGACATCACGGTGCAGGCGGTCGTTCAGCCCAAGGCGCTGGCCGGCATGGCGATGATCGTCTTTCGGGACCTACCGGTCCAGAAAGGCCGTCGTGGGCGTCGAGTGAAGTCATCAAGCGCTGAGGATCCAAGCGTTGCTGAAGAACTGCTGCGCTCGGGCGAAGAGATCAACGCGCTGCGTCAGGAGACGCGTGCATCGCAGGAAGAACTGCAGGCTACCAACGAAGAGCTGCAATCGACCAACGAGGAACTGCAGTCCGCTAGCGAAGAGTTGACGACGTCCAAAGAGGAGGGGCAGTCAATGAACGAGGAGTTGCAGACCATCAACGGCGAGTTGCAGACCAAGCTGGATGACCTGGCGCTGGCGCAAAGCGACATGCAGAACTTGCTGAACAGCACGGATATCGCCACCCTCTTCCTCGACAAACATCTCAACGTGCGCCGCTACACCGAACAGATTGCGCGCGTCATCCACTTGCGCGAAGTGGACATCGGCCGCCCGCTGAGTGAACTGGCCAGCACCCTGCTGTACCCCGAACTGCACGCCGATGTGCTGCAGACGCTGCGTACGCTGGTGTTCAGCGAAAAGCAGATCGCCACCAACGACGGACATTGGTTCACCGTGCGCATCATGCCGTACCGCACGCTGGCCAATGTCATCCAAGGTGTGGTGATCACCTTCGTGGACATCACCGTCGCAAAAGAACTCGAGTCCCGGCTGCGCAACGCGTAGAGTACAAGGCCGTCGCCCCTATGAAAAATGCCTCTGTGTCAGACACGCCCGTGCAAACGCTCGACTGGGAACGATCGGCCGATCTTCGCCGCCGGGCTGCAGCCAAGCTGACGGGTGCGGCCGCCGCCAAAGGCACGCCGGCGCGTGCTGCCGATGCGTTGAGCGTGCTGCATGCCTTGGCATCGTCACCACAAACGGCAGCCGATGCTTTGACGCTGTTGCACGAGATGCAGGTGCTGCAGGTTGAACTCGACCTGCAGGCGCAGGAATTGCAAGAATCACGCGCCGAGCTGGAGTCTGCTTTGCGCCGGCAGATTGAGCTTTACGACCACCAGCCCGTGGGTGCTTTCACAATCGATCCCAAGGGGGTGCTTCACGAGCTGAATCACACCGGGGCAGCGATGTTGGGTATCGGGCGCGAAGAAGCTTATGGGGTGCCCCTCGACAGCTTTTTCTGCACTGACAGCGCGCGCCGGTTCAGGACCGCAGTGGCTGGCCTTGACGCTGGCACCCAGCCATCGTCCTGCGTGCTCAGGCTGCGGCCGCATGGCGGGCCTGAACGGTCTGTGCTGGCCCGCATCGGCGCAGATCCTGCAGCGCATCGTTACCTGGTGAGCTTGATGGACGTGGAGGCCGACGCCGCACGCCCCGCCGAGCCGACCTGAGCAACCGCCGGGGCGCGGGAGGGTGCCGCCCGGGCCGGCCGGGCCACCCGGCTACCCCGCCAGCTGTTTCTGAAACACCAGCCCCGCATGTTCACGCAGCGCGTGAAACTTGATCTTCGGCCAGTTTTCTTGCATCGCGCGCAGTTCACCGGCGTATTCCAGCAGCACGGTGGGTGCGTTCACCGCGTCCAGCGCCACGCGGTGGGCATTGCCGTCGATGAAGCGCTGCAGTTCTTTTTCGCCGCCCTCGGCGGCGTCGCAAGTCACCCAGCGCGCCACGTTGTAACGTGCCGGCATGATGCGCGCCTTGCAGCCGTATTCATGCTCCAGGCGGTGCGCCACCACTTCAAACAGCAGCTGGCCCACGGCACCCAGCAGCAGCAGGCTGCCGGCCACGGGGCGAAACACCTGGATAGCCCCTTCTTCACCCAGCTGCGTGAGGCCGGCACGCAGTTGTTTGGTTTTCAGCGGGTCGGCCACTTCCACGCTGCGAAACATCTCGGGTGCAAAAAACGGCAGCCCGGTGAACTGCAGGCTCTCGCCTTCGGTGATGGTGTCGCCCAGTTGCAGCACGCCATGGTTGGGGATGCCGATGATGTCGCCAGCAAAAGCTTCGTCCAGCAGTTCGCGGCGCTGGCTTAAAAAGCTAACCACTGTGTTGGGCCGCATCTCCTTGCCGCTGCGCACCACCTTCAGTCGCATGCCACGCTCAAAGTGGCCGCTGGCCACACGCAAGAACGCAATGCGGTCGCGGTGTGCCGGGTCCATGTTGGCCTGGATCTTGAAAACAACGCCCGTGAACTTGGTTTCGTCGGGCTGCACGGTGCGCTGAATGGAGGTGCGTTCACCGGGCGGCGGCGCCAGGTCCACCAGCGCGTCCAGCACTTCCTGCACGCCGAAGTTGTTCACCGCGCTGCCAAAAAACATCGGTGTCTGGCGGCCGGCCAGGAAGTCGGCCTTGTCAAAAGGCGGCGCAGCGTCGGTCAGCAATTCGCTCTCGCCTTGCGCCTGTTCGTACTGCATGCCGAAGCGTTCGGCGTAGGCGGGGTTGTGCAGGCCTTGCAGGATCTCGTCCCCTGCGCCCGACTTTCCAGAAATGCGGTCTTCGCCGCCGCTGAACACCCGCATCTGCTTTTCGCGCAGGTCCATCACGCCATGAAAAGCCTTGCCCATGCCCACCGGCCAGGTGAAGGGCACCACCTCCATGCCCAGTTCACGTTCGATCTCGTCCATCAGCACCAGCGGGTCTTTCACCTCGCGGTCCATCTTGTTGACAAAGGTCAGGATGGGCGTGTTGCGTGCCCTGCACACCTGCAGCAGCCGCCGCGTCTGCGGCTCCACGCCGTTGGCGGCGTCGATCACCATCAGCGCTGCGTCCACCGCGGTCAGCACGCGGTAGGTGTCTTCTGAAAAGTCCTGGTGGCCGGGGGTGTCGAGCAGGTTGATCACGCAGTCGCGGTACTCCATCTGCATCACGCTGGACGCCACCGAGATGCCGCGCTGCTTTTCGATTTCCATCCAGTCGCTGGTGGCGTGCCGGGTGGCCTTGCGCGCCTTCACGCTGCC
>JANNMQ010000809.1:0-6875 GCA_031398045.1 Rubrivivax sp. | reverse complement strand
CATGGGCCCGGCCGATTCCAACGAGTTGCTTGAACTGCTCGACGACCGCATCGGCACCCGCTCGACCCTGATCACCAGCCAGTTGCCGGTCAAGGCCTGGACACCTGCCTCAACGACCCCACGCAAGCCGACGCCAACCTTGACCGGGTCGTGCACTCAAGCCACAAGATGGAGCTCAAGGGCACGCGGTCCCTGCGCGACACCGACACAGCGGCGGCGACGTGGCCCGGCAGTCCCCCACGCCCCAAGACAGGACCAGCGGACCTGAGTACACGACCCTGTCGGGGCGGCTCCGGCGGCCTGGCAGGGGGCTCAAAGATAAAGATCCATCCAACCCCAAAACCAACCCCGTGACAACCCTGGAGCGAGACCGTTTTGGGCTGATCGCGGACGGTGGTACTACTTTCCAACCCAGTGTGTGCCCGCCTCCCCGGCGCACCTTCGACGACGCCGTTTCACCGTCCACGACCAGAATGGAATGGGCGTTCACCATCGCTGAAATACGCAGCGACGAGCCCCGGCAGGGCGAGTCGGGGGCTGTTGGTTGTTAGCTGGTGGCTGTTGGCCAGCATCCAGTACACGTCGGGCACCACCGGGCGCGCCAAGTGCGCGGCCTTGAGCTTTGACGGCATGATGCTCAACGCGGCGTTGACGGCGCGCCGGCTCAGGCTGTGCGAGACAGACCGCTGGACCTCGATCCTTCCGCTGTTTCTCTGTGCCGGCTGCATCATGAACCTGATGGGCTGCCTGGTCGCGGGTCCACCTACGTGGGCGTGCCGGCGTTTAACCCCGAAGGCATGCTGCAGCTGATCCAGGACGAGCGCTGCATCTTGCTGACCGGGGCGTCTACGGGCAAACCGAGGCCGGCACTCTGATTGCGCGGCTGCTGACCGGCGATCTGGGCCGCCTGCAAGACGACGACCGACTGGTGATTGCCGGTGGGCGCTTGCGCGACATGATCATCCGTGGTGGCGAAAACATTTACCCGGTAGAGATTGAAAACCTGATGCGGCTGCATCCTGCGGTGGCAGAGGTTGCGGTGTTCGGCGAGCCCGACAGCCACCACGGCGAGACGGTTTCAGCCTGCATCAGGCTGCATCAGCCTGCGTGCGCCGGTCTCGGCCGCCGAGCTGTTGGCCGGCCTGCAAGGGCGCCTGGCGGCGTTCAAACTGCCGTCGCACTGCTACCACATTGAGCGCTGGCCGATGAGGGCCAGCGGCAAGATCCGCAAGCGCGATCTGCAAGAGTGGGCCGCGGCCGCCCGGCTGGAGCCACGGGCTTGAGAAACGCGCCACTCGGGCTGGCGGCGGTGCACACGGTGTTGCCAGGCCTGCAAGCCTGTGCCTGCGCCATCGGCAACGCCAGTGTTGATGTGGTGTTGTCGCCCTGGCTGCTTGGGCTGATTGAAGAAGCCTGCCACCGGGTGGTGCGCGATCTGTTCGAGCCTGGCGAGGGCACAGTGGGCGTGCTGCTTGAGCTGCGCCACCACGCAGCGGCCCTGCCGGGGCGCGAAGTCACCGCCCACGTGCAACTGGCTGCTCTCGAAGGCCGCAAGCTGCGCTTCACCGTGCAGGCGTTTCAAGGCGCGGTCAGCCTGATGAGTGGGGCCTACGAACGGGTGTTGGTGGACCTCGACGGCTTCATGGCGACGGCCGGGTCCGCAGCGGAGGCGGCAGCCCAGGTTAGCAAGCAAGGTAACAAGCGCAGGTGCAAGCTCGTCAGCAAGCGGCACCGCAAAAGGCACGCCGAGCAGGACACGGCGCAGCAGCTGGGGCTGGCCCTGCGCTGCCACCCGCGCTTCCCCTTGTGCCCGGCGCGCGCGCTGCGGGCCCTTGCGTATGCGGCGCAAAAAGGGCTGGCGGCCCCTTTTTTCTCGACGCGGCGTTTGCGCCTCGGCATAGCTTGCAGCTCAAAGCCGCACCGCGCACAGCCTGCGCAGTTCCTCAATGTTTGGCTCGATACCGACACCCGGCAGGTGCCCCAGTTGCACCGAACCATCACGCACCCGGCCAATGGCCGGGCTCAACGCGGTGCGCAGGGGTTGTCGTTGGCATCCACCTCCAGCATGCCGCAGGGGCGTCCACGGGCAGCCAGCACAGGGGCGGTCGACAGGGACGCAAAGATGCGCGAACGGGCGTGGTGGCTGCGCGTTGTCAATGCATCAAGTGTCGAGCCCGGGCATGAAACCCTGCCATCGTGTTGCCGATGACAACCGGGCTCACCGCCAGCGGGAAGGATGCAAAGCGCGCGATCACCATGTCGGCCAGCGGGTCGATGTACAACGCTTGCCCGTGCACGCCGCGCGCCATGAAGGCGCCGTGTTCGTTGTGGGTCACCCACCACATGTTGCGGTAGCTGCCGCCCGGCATCAGTGCCGCGTGTTCGCTCTGCGCAAAGTCAGCAGGGCGGGCGCCGCCGCGGATGTCATCGATGACGGCCTTGGGCAGGATCTGCTGGACGTTGAAGCGGCCGTCCAAGCGCATCATCTCGCCGAAGCGCGCCAGGTCGCGCAGCGTCGGGTTGAAGCCGCCACCGGCGAATTCAGTGCCCGTGCTGTCGGTCAGCATGTAGGCGTCTTGCTCAGCGCCCAGCCGGCTCCAGATGCGCTGACTCAGCACATCGCCCACCGACTGACCGGTGGCACGCCGGATCAACCAGCCCAGCACGTCGGTGTTGACGGTTTTGTAGGCAAAGGCCCCTCCGTGCTCACCCTCTTTGCGCAGCGTGGTCAGGAACTCGCAAAAGCTCTGCGGCCCGTTGTACCCCGGCGGGCGCGGAAAGACGCCACCAGCGCGAACATGCTGCCAGACCTCGGCCTGCGGATCGGCGTACAGCTCTGAGTAGCGCACGCCGACGGTCATGTCCAGCACTTGACGCGCTGTGGCGTCGTCGTAGGCCGTGCCCACCAACTCGGGCAGGTAGTGCGACACCCGCGCTGTGGCATCCAGCGCTCCTTCGTGCACCAACAGCGCACCCAGCGTGCCGAAGAAGGACTTGGTGACCGACATCGCCATGTGAGGCTGGCTGGGTGACCTGACGCCGAAGTAGCGTTCGTAGACGATGCGCCCGCGGTGCAGCACGGTGATGGCGTCGATGTAGTTGGCCTGCAGCGATTGCGCCCAGCTGCGCTTTTCACCGCTGGCCGGCGAGATGAAGGTCAGCGCATCAATGTCGTGCCGCTCGGCTTTTGCCAATGCCGCGACCGGGCCCGCGCTGCGTGCGATGCTGCGGGTGGGCACCAGGCTGCGGAGGTTGGCAAACGACCAGCGTGTCTTCGGGAACGTGTAGTGCCCCATGTGGGCGAAGCGCACAAGCTTGTCCGCCGGCGGCGGTGAACCCGTCATCCAGCCCATCGTCACGGGGTCGGAGTTGGACGCGCTCAGGAACTGCTGCTCAAGTGACATCGCGCAATTCACGACGCAGAATCTTGCCGACCGCGCTCTTGGGCAGTGTCTCGACAAAGCGCACGTTCTTGGGCACCTTGTAGCCCGTCATGCCGGTGCGGCAATGGGCGATGACCTCGGCTTCGGTCACGCTGGTGCCCGGCATGCGCACGACGAAGAGCTTGACCGCTTCGCCGGTCTTCTCGTCAGGCACGCCCACGCAGGCGCACTCGGCCACGCCGGGGCAGGCACTGGCCACCGCCTCCACGTCGTTGGGGTAGACATTGAAGCCCGAGACGATGACCATGTCTTTCTTGCGGTCGACGATCTTCAAGAAACCACGCTCGTCGAACTGGCCCACGTCGCCGGTCTTAAAGTAACCATCGGCCGTGAAGGCGGCGGCATTGGCCTCGGGCTTCTCCCAGTAGCCACTCATCACCTGCGGGCCCTTGGCGCAGACTTCGCCGGCTTCGCCCACGGCCACTTCGTTGCCATCATCGTCCAGCAGCACGATGTCGGTGGAAGGCAGCGGCAAGCCGGTGGTGCCGCTGAATTCGTTGATGTACGCCGGGTTGAAGGACAACACCGGGCTGGTTTCCGACAGACCGTAGCCTTCGCGGATGAAGGTGCCGGTGATGGCCTTCCAGCGGTCTGACACCACGCCCACCACGGCCGAGCCACCGCCGCCCGCCAGGCGCAGGCGCGACCAATCCACCTCCTTCAGGCCCGGGTGCATGGTCAGCCCGGCATAAAGCGTGTTCACGCCCATGAACACGGTGGGCCGCGCGGCCTTCAGCACGCCCACAAAGCCGTCCATGTCGCGCGGGTTGGCCACCAGCCAGTTGTCAGCACCGACCGAGAAGTAGGTGATGAAGTTCACCATCAGCGCGAAGATGTGATACAGCGGTATCGCGGTGACGATGACTTCTTCGCCGGGGCGGAGGGCCGTGGGCATCAGCGCCTTGAACTGCTCAGTGTTGGCCACCAGGTTGCGGTGCGACAGCGTGGCGCCCTTGCTCAAGCCCGTGGTGCCGCCGGAGTATTGCAGGAACAGCGGGTCAGCGCCCGTCAATGCCACCGGCACGCGGCGCTTCGTGCTGCCGAGGTCCAGCGCTTGCGCAAATGGCACGGTGGCTTGCAGCCGCGCGTCGACCGGCGGGCTGGGCAAGGTGGCGCCCAGCGTGTCGCCAGGGCTGACGGTGATCACGGTCTTGATAGCGGTCTTGCTGATGATCTCGGCCAGCACCGACGTGGAGCCGGTGTAGATCACGATGGTCTGGCAGCCGGCGTCGTTGAGCTGATGTTCCAGTTCGCGCGCGGTGTACATCGGGTTCACGTTCACCTGCACGGCGCCGGCGCGCGCGATGCCCAGGAAGGCCACCGGGAAGGCGGCGAAGTTGGGCGACATCACCGCAATGCGGTCGCCCTTCTTGACACCCAATTCATACTGCAGGTAGGCGCAGAACGCGGCTGAAAGCCGATCGACATCGGCATAGCTCAGTGTTTTGCCAAAACTGCGAAACGCCGGCTGCGCGGCATGGCGCTGCATGGCAGCTTCGAGCAGTTCCACCACCGAGCTGTAGCGGTCTGCGTTGATCTCGGCTGGCGTGTCGCCGTAGGATTTGAGCCAGTGTCTTGTGGTCATCGGGGTCTCCTTGCTGGGCAGTCAAAGCCAGCATCGTGGTGGTTAGGAAGCTTTGGTGGTGGTGGTTGTTGCGCTGGCCTCGGCGCGTCGGCGCTTGGGCCGTTGCGGCGCGGGTGCCAGGGCCGTGAGTTCGTCAAAGGCCTGTATCGTCAGTTCGGCCAGCTGGGCGATGTCGGGCATCTCGGCTTCCAGGCCCAGAAAGGCGATCTGGAAATTCTGGTCGTAGGTGACGGCGGTGATGTTCAGCGACTGTCCGGGCGCCAGCACCGACACCGGCAGCGCGAGCTCGAGTTCGGCGCCGGCCAGATATCGGCGGTCGGCCAGGCCGAAGGGGTTGGAGATCACCGCGTTGGCCAGCGTCGGCACCTTGCTCATGCCCAATGTCTCGAGCAGCGCCGGGATGCCGTGCACGGCCGCGGTGTAGGTGATGAGGGCCGAGGCATCGGTGCGCCGAACATGGTCCTTGACCTCCGCCGTTCGCCGCTTGATCTGGGCCAGGCGTTCCAGCGGTGATGCCGCTGCAGCGCCGAGCGGGAATTGCAGGATCGCGATGGCGTTGCCGCCGCCCGCGCCGGTCAAGGCCACCGGCATGTCGGCCACCAATGGTCGCGAACTCGGACGCGAATTCGGGCGCGACTTCGAACTGCGGCCGCGGGCGTCGAGATAAGTGTGCAGGGCCATGTCCAGCACCACCAGCAGGATGTCGTTGACGCTGGCGTCGTGCGCCTTGGCAAAGGCCTTAACCTGCGCCAGCGGCAGCGTGCACCAGGCCAGGATGCGACCCACCGAGGGCTTGCCGCCAAAGGCGGACGGCGTGCCGATGAAAGGCAACGGCATGCCGGGCGTGACGCCTGTGGAGGCCAGCGCCTGGCGGGCCAGCGCGGCATACAGCGAGGCGACACTCTTGACGGCCTTGGTAGCCGTCAGCGCGGCGGCCTGCAAGCCGCGCGGCGCGGCTGTGGCGGCACGTCGCGGGGGCAGGCCTTCCCACATCGCACGCGCCTCGCGGTCGGCCGGGTCGGTGCCGAACCAGCGTGTGCAGACCTCGACGAAGCCGCGCCCGTCAATGGTGCCGTGGTGGACCTTGCCGTACAGCGCGATGCGTCCATCGCGCAGCCCGTCAATGACGTGGAATTCCCACAGCGGCCGGCGGCGGTCCAGCCGCTGTTCATGCAGCCGACAGACGAATTCCAGCAGCTGCTCGTCGCTGCCCGGCGCCGGCAGCGTGTGGCGATGGCAGTGCGCGTCGAGGTCGATGCGGTCTACTGTCTCCAGTCGAGGCACGCCTTGCAATCCAGGCGGGCGATAAACCCGGTTGAAGGGCGCGCCGACCGGGCGTTTCTTCATGTTGCGCAGCAAGCGGTCGGCAAAGGCGCCGGGCTTGCGCGTGCCGGGCGGCGGCTTCAGGATGGCCAGCGGCCCGATGTTGGACATGCGCTCGCGCGACTCCAGCACAAAGAATGCCAGGTCCAGCGCGGACAGCGGTGGGTTATCGGCCATGCGAGGTTCTCCGGTTCGACAGTTCAGAGCGGCAGGCTGGCAGGGGCCCGGTGTGGGTTGCCGGCGGTGGACTTTGCGGGCAGCGTTGACATCAGCTGCTCGGCCAGCGCAGTGATTGTCAGACTCGGATTCACCCCCGGGTTGGCGGGCAGGATCGAACCGTCGCAGACGATCAGGTTTTGGTAGCCGAAGGACCGTCCCTCGCGATCAACGACGCCGGTGCTGGCATCGATGCCGATCACCGCACCTCCCAACATGTGTGCCGTGGTCGGGATGTTGGCCAGCGCCTCCATCACCATGCTCTGCGCGATGCCGCCGGTCTCTTGGGCCAGCCAGGCGGCGGCATC
>JANNMQ010000779.1:0-5436 GCA_031398045.1 Rubrivivax sp. | reverse complement strand
TGCAGCTACTGCTCATCGCAGAGCATGTGGCGTGCCAGTATGCAAAGGCCGACGCCTGGACTTGGCTGCGCCCGGCCCGCAGCGTTCCAAGGCGGGCTTTTTAAACCACGTTCCTGCGGCGCGGACGGCCCGGTCCGCGCGGCCTTGCAGGGCGGTTCATCCCAGCCCCTAGAGCGGACACAAAAGGGTCGCTGCCGGCTGCCCAGCCGCCCATCACGGCGTTGCGCAACCATTGTTCGCGGCTGCGTGGCAGGCCGGCGGCCAGCAACACGCGGTAAGCGGCTTCGCGTTCAAACGGGGTGTTGCCCAGCGCCCACAGCTCTGGCGGGTCCTGCAAGCCGGCCAGCCCCGGGCCGCTGCCGCGGTGGCTGGCGCTGGTGCTTTCAGGGGCCGCATGGGCGCCGTCCACCCAGCGCAGTGCGTCCAGCACGGCGGCGCCGGGCTCCAACACCGCGCTTCTGAAGCGGCCGCTCCACAGCGTGCCGCTGCCGCCATGGCGCCGGTGGTAGGCACTTACATAGCGCCGCCCTACGGCCTGCATCAGGCGCGCCAGGGCAGTGGCCGTGGCCGGGGTGGCCACCAGCCGCACTTCGTGGTCCAGCAGCGCCCAGGCGTGCACGGGGCAGTTTTCACTGACCGCGGCGGACAGCAGCAGCATGGCCGCATAGCGGTGGCGGTCGGTGCTGTCGACAAAAACTGGCCGCTCCGGCAGGCCCAGTTGCACCACACAATGGGCCTGACCGGCCACCACCAAACGCGGTAAACGTGCCATGGTTTCAAGCCGCTGCTGTGGCCGCCGGCCCTACCAAGGGGCCGCGAATACCCGACGCCCCGTCAGGCGGTGGTGTTCCCGCAGCGCAAAGCGGTCGGTCATGCCGGCGATGTAGTCGGCCACCGCACGTGCAAGCGGGCTTGTCGGGGTACGGCTGTCTGCCGGTTGGTGTTCGGGCGGCAGTTCGTGCGGCGCTTGTGTGTAAGCCAGGAATAGTTCGCTGACCACCGTCTTGCCCTGGTCGGTCATGGCCGACACCTGCGGGTGACGGTACAGCGCATGAAAAAGGAAGTTCTTCAGCGCGCTGGTCTGTTTGCGCATTTCAGGGCTCAGGCAAGCCAGGGCAGGCCGTTGACGCACCTCGTCCACATGGGCCGGCGCTGCGTCGGCAACGGCGGCCGCCGTACTGGCCACCAAGTCAAGCACTTGCGCCGACAGCATGCGCCGCAGGCATTCGGCCAGCAGGCGTCGGGCAGGGCCGGCGCTGCCGCTTTCAGGGCCCGGCTGCAGTGCAGGGTGTTCACGCAGCACCTGCTGGCGCCAGTGCACCAGCAGCGGCACCGCTTGCAGGCCGTCCCAGCCGATCAGGCCCGACCGCACACCATCGTCCACGTCATGCGCCACGTAAGCCAGCTCGTCGGCCAGGTTCACCAGTTGGGCTTCCAGGCTGGGCTGTGTGCCGAGCAGAAAACGCTGTGCGGGCCCTTCAGGTTCGGCCGCGGACAGCCGCTGGGCGTTGTGGCGTGAGCAGTGCTTCAAGATGCCTTCGCGTGTTTCAAACGTCAGGTTCAGGCCGTCGAAGGCCGGGTAGCGCTGCTCCAGCTGGTCCACCACCCGCAGGCTCTGCAGGTTGTGTTCAAAGCCGCCATGGGGGGCCATGCAGGCATGCAGGGCGTCTTGCCCGGCGTGCCCAAATGGTGTGTGGCCCAGGTCGTGGGCCAGCGCAATGGCTTCCACCAAATCCTCGTTCAGTACCAGCGCCCGTGCGGCCGACCGGCCCAGCTGCGCCACTTCCAACGAATGGGTCAGCCGCGTGCGAAACAGGTCGCCTTCGTGGTTGATGAACACCTGGGTTTTGTAGACCAACCGCCTGAAAGCCGAGCTGTGCACGATGCGGTCGCGGTCGCGCTGGTGTTCATGGCGTGGTGGCGATGGCGGCTCTGCGATGCGCCGGCCGCGGGTCTGGCTGGGCAGGCAGGCCCAGCGGGCCAGTGCACGGTCGGTCATGCGGCGGGCCCGGTGGCCGCGCGGGGCGTGGTGCGCTTCAAGCGGCGGCCGAGTGGCTCGTGATCACGGGCGCCACCACCTCATCAGACACCACACGCACAGCTGCGCTGCCCGGGCCTTCTAGAAGCACGTAACGAATGGCGCCGCCTTCGGCTTTTTTGTCCACACGCATCAAATCAAACCAACGGTGTAGTGCCATGTGCGGCGCCACCAGCGGCAAGCCTGCGCGCTGAATCAGGCGCTGCAGCCGCTCTGCCAACGCCGCGGGCGCCAAGCCCAGCGTGGCCGACAGGTCGGCCGCCATCACCATGCCGCAGGCCACTGCTTCACCATGCAGCCAGTGCCCATAACCCTGCCCGGTTTCGATGGCGTGGCCAAAGGTGTGGCCGAAATTCAGGATGGCGCGCAGCCCGCCTTCGCGTTCGTCTTGCGCCACCACCCCCGCCTTGATTTCACAAGACCGCTGCACAGCATGCGCCAGTGCAGCGCGGTCGCGCGCCAACAGCGCGTCGATGTTGTTTTCCAGCCAGGTCAGAAAGTCCATGTCGGCAATCGGCCCGTACTTGATCACCTCGGCCAGGCCGGCGCACAGCTCGCGCTGCGGCAAGGTGTCGAGCGTGGTCAGGTCACACAGCACGCGCGCCGGTTGATAAAAGGCGCCGATCATGTTTTTGCCCAGCGGGTGGTTGATGGCCGTTTTGCCCCCCACCGAAGAATCAACCTGCGCCAACAGCGTGGTGGGCACCTGCACAAAAGGCACACCGCGCATGTAGCTGGCCGCTGCAAAGCCGGTGATGTCGCCCACCACACCACCGCCCAGCGCGTACAACACGGTCTTGCGGTCACACCCGTTGGCCAGCAGATGGTCAAACACCAGGTTCAACGTCTGCCAGGTTTTGTGCTGTTCACCGTCGGGCAGCAGCACGTGGCTGATCTGCGGGTGCAACGGCGCCAGCGCCTGTTCAAGGGCAGCGCCATGCAGCGCGTACACCGTGGGGTTGCTGACCACCACGCCATGCTGGGCCGACGGCAGGCCCTGCCAGCAGGCAGGCTGGGCCAACAAACCGGCAGCAATGTGAATGTCATAGGGCCCTGACGGCGTGTGCACCGGCACCGCAGGGGCAGCACGGTTCAACATTGACAGGGGGTCTGGTCCGGGGGCGCTCATGCACCCAGTTTAGTGCGGCGGTTAACGCCGTGGCTGTGGGTCGCCGTGCAGGGCGACGGCTGCTGCGGCAGGCCCAGCCGCACTGCTTTCAACAGCCGCGTTGGCCGCCGCCTTCGGCAACGGGTCCACGCCAGCCGGCACCGTGCCGGGGTCCACCAGGCCCGCCAGTTCCAGTTGCATCAGCACCATGCCTATCAAGGCCGGCACCGAAGGCCGCGCAGCTTCCACCACAAAGTGCGCCGTGCGCCGGTACAGCGGGTCGCGTTCGCGGTACAGCTCACGCAGCCGGCGTTGCGGGTCTTGCACCTGCAGCAGCGGCCTGTGGGTGTCATGGCGCAAGCGCCTGAACAGTTCTTCGGGTGTGGCACGCAGGTAGATGACGTGGCAGCGTGAATGCAGCGCGTCGCGGTTGGAAGGCCGCAGCACCGCGCCGCCGCCGGTGGCCAGCAGGGTGCCCGGCAGCTGGGTCAGCGCCTCGATGGTTTCCTGTTCCAGGTCGCGAAAGGCGGCTTCGCCGTTGCGTTCAAACAGGTCGCGAATGGGCATGCCCAGTGCACGCTCGATCTCCTGGTCGCTGTCGGCGAAACGCAAGCCCAGCTGCCGCGCGAGATGGCGCCCGACGGTGGATTTTCCACAGCCGGGCATACCGACGACGGCCAGGCGCACCGCTACAAACTCAGTTGCGATTCGAGCAGGATGCTGCGAAGCCGTAGGGGCTAACCACAAATGCCGGCGGCACATCTTCCCGCGTCAGTGCTGCGGCTTCGACAGGCAGCTCGCCAGCGTAGCGCGCACGGGACTCCGTGCCCGATATACCTGACGCGGTGACCGTGATGAGGTATTCAACCCAGCTGCCCAGGTTTTTGCCGAATTCGATCTGCACGATGGCCAGGCCGTTGGCGTCAGTGCGCGCCGAGTTCACCATCTTGATGGCCACGTCGGCCTTGCGGGGGTCGAGTTCGCCATTGCTGTTGACGTCTTCTGTGGCCTCAAGCACCCCGTTGCGGTTCACGTCTTCGTTGGTGCAGCGTGTCACCGGATTCAATTCGCGCACCCAGCGTGTGCCGTTCCAGACGTAGAAGCCCTTGATGTAGTTGCTGAGGTCCACCGACGGCGTGATCTGCACATCGGCCTTGGCTTGGCCTGCGGCGTCCACCACCATCACCACATACTCTTTGATGTAGGTCAGGTTGGCCGCGCCGTTTTTGATCAGCTCATTGGTGCGGATGTTGACCGAGAGTGCTTCAGAGGTGACAGTGAGCGTCGCAGAGGCTTGTTTGCCGACTTCGCAGGTGTTGAGGGGGAAATCCACCGTGTCAAAGCA
Source organism: Rubrivivax sp. (assembly GCA_031398045.1). Taxonomy (GTDB): domain Bacteria; phylum Pseudomonadota; class Gammaproteobacteria; order Burkholderiales; family Burkholderiaceae_C; genus Rubrivivax. The sequence goes on along the minus strand of JANNMQ010000779.1, from coordinate 945 downwards.
GACACGCACCGTGACGCCATTGGTCGGGCTGGACCGCTGCCCAGGGGTGAACGTGGCACGGGCGACACCGGTAGAGTCGGAATACGCATAGGCGCCGCCCAGCCAGGAAACAACTCCGTCACTGTTGTTGGTGTTGTTCGCCAGGTCGAAACGTGCACGCACGTTCTTCAGCGGCTGGTTGTTGGCGCCCAGGAACAGCGCACGAAGCTCCACCTGGTTGGTGCTGCTGCCGGAAGCATTGACGGTCACCACGCTGGGCGTCGGTGTCAACGAAGCCGATCTCGGCAGTTCAGCCGCTGCGGGCACCGCGCCACCGGTCTGCACCGCAACCACCACGCTGCGGGAGTCGCCGGCCGCGGTGGCGGTGAAGGTCAGGTTGGTAGCCACCGCAGGGGCGTTGTATGAATAGCTGTACTTGCCGTTCAGGTCCGTGATGCCTGATGCAGCGACCAGCCCGGGCGCCGACACGGTCACGGTCTGCCCCGCCATGGCCGCCGCATTGGCATCCACCAGCCGAAACTCAATCTGATTGTTCAAGCTGCCCGCGTCCACCTGCGGCGCAAAAGAAGCCGTCAGCGCAGCGCCGGTGACCGAGAAGGAGGCCGACCTCGTCAGCGTGCCGCTGGACGCCGTGACCGTCACCACCCGGTTGCTGCGGTCGGCGCCGACACCGATATTGGCGGTCACTGCGCCGGCGGTATTCGTCACTGCACCGCTGACCACCGCCACCGCGCTGTTGTCGACGGTGTAGGTCACCGGAATGCCCGCCAGCGCGTTGCGCCGGCTGTCCACCGCCACCGCAGTGGCCACAATGGTGCTGCTGCCGTTGTTGCTGAGCGCGCTGGCAGACAGCGTCAGGCTCAGGTCGGCCGCCACGGGTGCGGCCGTGCTGGGCACGTCCACCACCTGCAGCTGCGTCGTGCGTGTTAACGCGCCCGCCGTGGC
>JANNMQ010000729.1:0-3952 GCA_031398045.1 Rubrivivax sp. | reverse complement strand
GGGTGCGGCCAGCATCCGCGCGCTGCTGCAGCGCCTGGCCATGCTGCCGCCGATGGTGAGTTTGTTGCGCTGCTGATGCACGGCCAGGTAGCGCACGATGCCGAATTTAAAGGGCCCCCGCAGCTTGCGCTGCGGGGGCCCTGTCACAAAGAGGCCCGCGGTTGCGGCCCCAGCGTTGCTGTCAGCGTGCGGCCAGCTGTTGCGGCTGGTCGGCCGCAAGCAGCGCGCGCGCCACCAGCGCCTGCACACAGTGTGTGCGTGCGGCCCGATCGGGCAGCGTGTCGCATGACGCCTTGGCGCTCAACAGCTGCGGCGTCGGGTTCACCCACTGGTCGGAAGAGGCGCTGTGGAACAGGCCCAGCAGCGCCAGGTTGATCACAGCGGCACAGGCCACGGCTGCCAGTGTGCATGCAGCGTGCCGGGTCGGGTTCAGCGGCAACGGGAATTCAATAGCCAGTGTCATGGTGGAGTCTCCAGGCTGTGCCACAAGGCGGGTCCATGCTTACTGACCCATGGCACAGGTTCATCACACATCGGTGCGATGCCGTCCTGCATGGGGTGGACGGGGCACGTGACCCGTTCAAACCGCCGCGCAGCGCTTGCCGCGCGGCGCCCATCAAACACCGTGTTAGCGTTGCTGAGCTGCGCGCGTGCACCGGGCAGTGGCTTGCTCTACACACCACACCATGCGCCGCAAACCCGCCCCCCTAGACGCTGACCAGCTGCTGGATGCACTGCCCGCATCGCTGGCCCGCCTGGCGCGGCGTGGCGTGGTGCAGCCCTACCGCAAGGGCAGCACCCTCATCAACGAAGGTGAACGCGGCGACACCCTGTACATCATCCTGTCCGGCCGCTTGCGGGCTTACAGCATCAATCTGCAGCAGGACAAGGAGATCACCTACGGCACCTATGGCGCTGGTGAATATGTGGGTGAACGGGGCCTGGACGGCGGGCTGCGTGCAGCCAGCGTAACGACGCTGGAGCCCAGCATCTGCGCCCTCGTGACGCGCACGACGCTGCAATCGCACCTGGCGGAAAACCCCGAGTTCGGCCTGGAACTGCTGGCCAAAGTCATAGCCCGTGCCCGCGCGGCCACGCTAACGGCGCGGCAGATGGCGCTGAACGATGTTTATGGGCGCATCAAGCTGCTGCTGGAGTCGCGCGCTAAAGGGGTTGCGCCAGGCGGATGGTGTGACGCTGAACCCATCAAACAAGGCGACATCGCCGCGCGCGTCGGCTGCCATCCGTCGATGGTCAGCAAGGTGCTGAAGGAACTTGAAGCGGGTGGGCATATCGACACCCGGGGCGCTGGTTTGCGTTTGAAGTTGCCGCTGCCGGCGCGGTGGTAGGGGCGCGGCCACCGGCCGTTTGGCGGCTGGCCTTCAACAAGACTGCCGGGTGCGGGCCTGCGACGAGCTCCAAGTAAGCATCCGCCCACCCTGACTTGACGCAGGCCAGCAGTTTCAGCCAGGGGCGCCTTCAGGCCGCCAGCGATTCGGGAGCAAGTCGTCGATGCGGCTTGCCGGGTGCGCGGGCACCCTCCAGGCATGCGTCCGGCGAGACTGCCCACTATTGCCCGATGCCCACCTCAAACATTCAGCAGACTCTGGCAAAACGGCTGGTCTTTGCGGCGGCGTACTCACCATCCCTGCCCCAAGGCTGCCGTTCGTCCAATGTGAGCTCTGATGAATGCTTTGCAGCGTGAGAGACGCTGCCGAGACACGCCGTGAATGGGTGCTGTGCTAGCGTAACCAAACCAGACTCTTCCCTAGGAAGTGTGAGAAGCCCAATGCAATCCCCGCAGCTCTGCAAGTTAGCCGGCCGCGTGCCGACACTAAACCGCGATGGGGCCAAGGGTGGTGATTCGACCGGAGCCCTCGGGCAACTCGATCCTATGGGCGACTCAGTTCAAAAAGAGAAGGTCAACGTCGGCGACGAACGACGGTATCTCGCGCTGCTGTTCGCCGACCTGTCTGACTCGACGGCGCTGTCTGATCTGATGGAGCAAGAGCATTACGGCGCGCTCATTGCGCGGGTGCGTTCCATTTACGAGGACTCCATCCAGCGCCATGGTGGCGTTGTCGAACGTGTGCAGGGCGACGGCGTACTGGCCTCATTCGGCTCTTCCGGCGGTGAGGATGCTGGCCGGCAGGCCGTACAGACCGCCCTGGAGCTGCACGAACGGGTGCGCTCCCTTCCGGTCGTCCTGCCAGACGGGTTCACGCTCTCGCTTCACAGCGGCATCCACTCTGGCCTGGTGTTGCTTCGGGAAGGTGGCGCCGCGATCGGCAAGCACGAACTCTTCGGGCCCGTGCCCAACATCGCGGCGCGGCTGGCGTCGTGCGCCGGACCCCATGAAGTCCTGGTCAGCGAAGAGACCCTCGGCCCGGCGCGCCGCTTCTTCGTCACCGGCCCGCCGACGTTGCTGGCCGTGAAGGGACGAGCAGCGCCCGTGCTGGTCTACAAGGTGGACGCGCGGGCCAGCTCGTCCGAAGCCGTACGCGCGGCCTACCGCTCTGGAACCGGGTTCCTGGGCCGTGTGGCCGAACTCGCGCTGCTCGACGCCGAACTCGCCGCTGTCATGGCGGGGAGCTCGCGCGCGCTGGCCATCGTCGGGCCGGCGGGTCAGGGCAAGACGCGGCTGGCCGAGCAATTCCTCACCCACGCGTTGCAGCAGGGTTGCACCGTGCTGCGCGGCTACTGCGAAAGTACCGGTGCCGAACCCTGCCAGCCGTTCCTTCACATGCTGCAGGCTCTGGGCCGGGAGCACGCGTCGCCGTCGGAGATCGAATGGTCGCTGGCGATGATCGCGCGCGAGCGGCCCCTGGTGCTGCACATCGACGACTGGCAGTGGGCAGACGATGCCTCCCATGTATTGCTGTCTGCCCTGCGGGCGCGTACCGACTGCGTGCTGCTGGTGATCCTGTGCACGCGCGCCGAGAGCGCGCTGGCGCTGTCGTTGGACCGGACGCTCGCGCTGCCCGCATTCGATGTCGCCGAAGCGTTGCAGGTCATTGCTGCCCGCCTGCCGGGCGCGGACCCGTTCCTGGCCGGCCGCATCTGCCAGGCCGCGAGCGGCAACCCGCTGTTCCTGGAAGAGCTCTGCCACTCTGCGCAACGGGGCGAGCCTGAAAGGCAACCGGGCCGCGCCGTGGCCAATGCGGCATGGCTCGGCCAGCTGGTGCAGTCGCGCGTGCAGGGCCTCGATGCTGCCGAGCGCGAGTTCGTCCAGGTGGCTGCCGTGATCGGCAACGTCGTCCCCGCGTGGTTGCTGGAACGCCTCACCGGACGCCGCATCGACGATGGGGTGTTGGGCAAGCTGGTGCAGTGCGACTTGCTCTTCACGGGCGAGCGCGCGGGTACGTTGCGCTTCAAGCACGTGATCACGCGCGACGTGATCTATGACGCCGTCGGCCTGCATGAGCGTGAGATGCTGCATCGGCACATCGCCCACGCACTGCGCACACAGAGCAGCGGTGAATCGCGCGACGACTTGCTGGAGACGCTGGCGCTGCACTACCACCTGGGCGGCGATGCGCCGAACGCAGCGACCTATGCGGAACAGGCGGGCGACAAGGCGCTGGCTGCCTCGGCGCTGGACCGGGCGCGCGCCCTGTACAGGGTCGCGCTGGCGGCCCTGGAGAAGCAGCCGCAGGACGATGCTTCGGCGCTGCGCTGGGTGAGCATCGTCCGGCGCCTGGCCCGCGGCTGCGTCTATGACCCCGTGCGCAGCGAGCAGGACTTGCTGCTGCGGGCGGTAAAACTGGCACAGCGCCACGGCGACAGGGCGATCGCTGCCGACACGCGGGTTTGGCTCGGCTACATCTGTTATGCACTGGGCGACACCCGGGCCGCCATTCACCATTGCGAGGCGGCCCTGCAGGACGCGCGTGCCGCCGGCGACCAGCGCTTGGCCATGCAGGCCGTGGCGGCGCTGGGCGAAGCCCACTGC
>JANNMQ010000330.1:0-2292 GCA_031398045.1 Rubrivivax sp. | reverse complement strand
GGCATGAGCATCAACTTCGCCGTGGTGTTGGCCAGCCCGCTGCTGGTGGCCGCCATCGTGCTGGGCTTTCTGTTGCTGAAAACCGTGGTGCTGCTGGCCATGGCCTGGCGCATGGGCACACCGCTGGCCGAGCGGCCGGTGTTTGTGGTGCTGCTGGCGCAGGGTGGTGAATTCGGTTTTGTCGTGCTGCAAACGGCGCTGGGCGCGCAGGTGATCAGCGCCGAAGCCTCGTCGTTGCTGGTGGCCTGCATCGCGCTGTCGATGCTGTTCACGCCACTGCTGCTGGTGCTGTGCGACCGCGTGCTGTCGCCGCGCCTGGCCGCGCGGGTGCAAGCGGCTGCGGGCACGGCGGTGGATGAAATCAGCGAAGAGCAGCACGCACCCATCCTGATCTGCGGCTTTGGCCGTTACGGGCAGATCGTGGGCCGGCTCATCAACGCCTGCGGACTGGACGCCACCGTGCTGGACCACAGCGCCGAACAGGTGGCCACCGTGCGCCAGTTCGGCTGGCCGGCCTTCTACGGCGACGCCACGCGGCTGGACCTGCTGCGTGTGGCCGGTGCGGGGCGCGCCCGGGTCATCGTGGTGGCCATCGACGACGTGGCGCAAAGCCTGGAGGTGGTGGACCTGGCGCGCGAACACTTCCCGCAAGCCACGCTGGTGGTGCGGGCGCGCAACACCACGCACTGGTACGGTTTGTACGAACGCGGTGTGCAGCACATCGAACGCGAGACGCTCGACTCGGCGCTGATGAGCGGCCGCAGCGTGCTGGAACTGATGGGCTGGGAACGCCACGCCGCGCGCAACCAGGCGCTGCGTTTTCGCCAGCACAGCATTGACCTCATGCAGAGCCTGGCGCCGCACCTGGGCGACACCAACAAGCTGGTGTCTTTGTCCAAACAAGGCCGCCAGCACCTGGAAGAACAGTGGTCGCGTGAACGGGCACAGCGCCAGCAGACGCAGGCGCGGCGCGGCGACGGTTTTGCCGAGCGGGCACCGCCTGCAGATTGACTGCAACACAGGCCCGACTGCACCGGCTCGGTCGGCTGGCTTTTACACTGGACGCTTCCATTTTTAAACGCACCACCATGCCCACCATCCATGTAGAACTGTTTGCCGGCCGTACGCTGGAACAAAAACGCGCACTGGCGCGGGCGCTGACCGATGCCACCGTGCAGACGCTGGGCGGGTCGGCAGACCACATCGACATCATCTTCACCGACATCCAGCGCCAGGACTGGGCCACGGGTGGCAAGCTGTGGGCAGACGCGACGCCAGCGGCTGTGCCGGCGTCAACGGGCAAGGCCAAGGCCAAGGCGGCTACCAAGACCAAGACCCAACCCGCCGCGCGAACCTGAACGCACAAGGCCGCGGCACCGCGGCCGTATTTGTCTCGTCGCCACACCCGCCATGCAACGCCCTGTCACCCTGCTGCTGAACTTTGCCCACGCGGTGGATCACCTGTTTTTGCTGGTGTTTGCCACCGCTGTGGCCGCCATTGCCAAAGACTTCGGCTTTGCACGCTGGGAAGACCTGATGCCCTATGGCACCGGCGCCTTTTTGTTGTTTGGCCTGGGCTCGCTGCCGGCCGGCCGGCTGGGTGACCTGTGGGGTCGACGCCAGATGATGGTGGTGTTCTTTTTTGGCATGGGTGTTTCGGCCTTGCTGGCCGCCGCCACGCAAAACGCCTGGCAGCTGGCGGCTGCGTTGACGCTGCTGGGTGCGTTTTCGTCTATCTACCACCCGGTGGGCATACCGATGCTGGTGCAGCAGTCGGCCAACCCGGGTGCAGCCATCGGCGTGAATGGGCTCTCAGGCAACCTGGGCATCGCCGCTGCGGCTTTGTTGACGGGCTTTCTGGTGGCCCTGGCCGGCTGGCGAGCGGCTTTTGTGGTGCCCGGGCTGGCCTGCCTGTTGCTGGGGCTGCTGTTCATGCGGGTGGCGCCGCACGAGACCGATCCGCCGTCGGCACGAACCAGAAAGGCCGCCGTGCCTTTGACGCGCCAACAACTGACCCGCGTGCTGGCGGTGATGACCATGGCGTCGGCCAGCGGCGGCCTGATCTTCAACCTGACCACCAACGGCAACGGCCAATTGCTGACCGAACGTTTTCGTGGCCTGGTGGAAGACCCGGCCATGCTGGGCCTGCTGTTGGCCACCGTGTACGCGGTGGCGTCGCTGGCGCAACTGGTGGTGGGGCGCTTGATTGACAAATATCCGCTGAAGCCGCTGTGGGTGGCCATCGTGCTGGTGCAGGTGCCCATGCTGTGGGCGGCAGCGCATGCGCAGGGC
>JANNMQ010000688.1:0-4137 GCA_031398045.1 Rubrivivax sp. | reverse complement strand
GGCCGCGCGCAAGGCGGGCGCACCCAGGAAAAAAAGTAGCAAGCCAGCCAGTATAGGAAGCTGGGCGCCTACTTCCAGCATCCAGATAAACTGCGAACGCCCAGCCACATAAGCCAGCCAGCCTAGAACAAACAACGTAAGGCCCACAGCCCTTAAAGGCAAGTGCGGCCCGGCCAGTATCTCTTCACGCTTCCGATAGAGCATCCAGATGGCCACGGCCAGGATGATGGGGCCATGCCCTTGCTCATCGGTGGCCCAAATGCTGGTTGACAGTGCTGCGTAGGTCGGGCCAAACATGGCCAGCCAACCGACCGTCAGCGCGGCGACCCATGCCAGCTGATGCTGGTGAAAACTGCTTAAACCAGCCACGCCAGTAGTACGGCCGGCCTCAGGTAGCGTGGAACTCATGAGCCAGGGCTCTCAAAACTCATTCATCACCACACCAACCAGTTTCGCCGGGCTGCCCGCAAAACTCGCTACCAAGTCCTGCAGCAAATCTATCTTGGCTTTGTTCTTTCGCGCCACGATCATGGCCGACCCGCAGCGGGCGGCTATCACGCTGGCATCACTGCCATAGATTGCTGCGGGGGTGTCTACCAACACATGATCAAACTTGGCAGCCAATTCGCGCATCAGCAATCCGAAGGCCGGTCGTTCGGCCAATTCCAGAGGGTTGGGCGGTGTGGTGCCCACCGGCAACACAAACAGGCTGGGCACGCCAGCAACCTGCTGAATGACCTGACGGTCCGCACGTCCCGACAAAATGCCGGACAGGCCGGTCTTGTTGGACAGACCAAACACTTGGTGCAGACGCGGCCCGCGCATGTCGGCGTCAACCAGCAGCGTGCGTCCACCCAGCTGGGCCAAGGTGACCGCCAAGTTGGCAGCGCAATAGGTTTTGCCGTCGCCGGTATCGGGGCTGATGATGGCAACTGCCCGACGCATCTCGCCTTCTGCAAATGCGCGCATAGTCAACTGCGTGCGCATGGCGCGGAAGTACTCAGCCCTGGCACCAAAAGGTTCATTCAACGTCACCAGTTCAGGCGTGTTTATGCGCTTTTCTTCGGGTGCGTAGGGATAGTGGAATTGCTGGCTGAGCGCAAAAAGAACGTCTTCTTTGGTCACCAGCCCCAAAGACACCGCTGCCTCACCAAACCGGACGCCCGTTTCACGCTGGTGATGCAGGACTTTTTCAACCTGCTCGACGTTGAGGTTGCGCAACTCCGACAAGATGTCGCCAATGCTGCGGTCCAGCGCAGCAGACTCATCGTCTGGCACGTCCTTTGCCGCGCCTGCTCCCAGGCTGCCATTGATGCTGACTGCAGACAGTGGCGGCGTCACGCGCGGGGGGTAGTTGTTCGCATGCGCTGCGGCGGCTTCTACCAGCGAAGGTACGTCGACTGAGGAGTCCCTGAACTTGGCCATCTCAATAACCACCCTTTTGGGCCTGCGTCATAGGTGCCATCAACCGCTGTTGCAACACGGACAGCCGCTTCGCTCCAGGGCCTATGCGGCTGCCGGGCTTCGGCATGGTGCCAAGTACCGGCAGATCAAGCGCGCCAATCAGATCGTCGATGGTGCGAACTCGGCGGTCGCGCATTTCCAGAAGCAGCGCAATACCCACGGCCAGCACGGTTCCGACAAAAACGGACAAGGCCGTGTTCAGCAGTATCTTGGGAGACGACGGTTGCGTAGGCTCAGAGGCCGCCTGCAGCAGATGCACATTGCTTTGCGTGGTCTGCCCCTCAAGGTTGCTCTGCGTGAAGCGCTGGAGCACGGCGTCGTAACTGCGCTGAGCATTTTCCACATCGCGCAACAAGACTGCGCCTTCGTCACGCACGCTTTTTAGTTTCAACACCTTGGTGCGCTGGGCTTCCAGTGAGGCCTTGATTTCGCCAATTCGCTGCGTGTTGATGTTGTTGGAAATGGTGACGCCACTTGTCACCTTCCTTGTTTCCGAATCCAGCCGCGCGCGAATATCGGCGATGCTGGCACGCAACTCTTCGACCTGCGGGTGTGCGTCTCCCAAGCGCGTGGACAGTTCTTTCATGCGGGCTTCGTTACGCCCCAGGTCCACCTTCAATTGGGCAACACTGCTGTTGTTCATGACTTCTTGAATCCGGTCGCCCTGTGCGGACATCGCAGCCGTCTGCCGGCTTCGGCTTTCCGCCGCCAAGGCCTGCAACATCGTGTACTGACTGCTCAGTTCATTCAGGCGCGCATTCTCGACGTCCAACCGTTCGTCACTGGCGATGATGCCCTTGGCGGCCTGAAAAGCACTCACTTTGCTCTGTGCCTTCTCAAGAGCTTCGCGGGCTTCCTTCGAACGGCTCTCAAAGAAGCTGCTGTACTGCCGCGCCGGGTCCACGCGCAACTGCAACGTGGTTTCCACATAGGCTTGCACAAAAGCATTTGCAAGACCCGCTGCAAAGCGAGGGTCGGGCGCCTTGAAGCTGACATTGATGACGCTGCTTTCGCGAGCCGGAACCACTTCCATCTTGTTCTGGAACGAGTCAGCCAGCCATACCTCAATACGGCCTTGTCCCTGGGTGGCATCCAGCCACTGCTGACGGATCTGCGGGTTGTCAGCCAGCTTCAGGTTAGCCACCACACGCTGCGCAACACGGTCGCTCTTGATGATGTCAACCTGTGTGGCCATCATGCCGGGCGACATCATGCCGCCATAGAAAACTGCGGAAACAGGATCGGGTTTGAAGTCCACCACAACACTGGCGCTGGCGGTGTAGCTCTTGGGCAGCATGAAGCTGACACCCACGGTGGTAGCTACGGTCAGCAACAGCACCAGCAGTGCCACCCACCAACGGGCGCGCAGAATTGAGAAGAACTGACCTAATGTCATGCAAGCACCAAAATGAAAGGCGTTTTAGAACAAACTTTCGCGCACAAACACCACGTCACCGTCGCGCAGGCGGTCGTCCATCTTGCTCTGGATGACCTCGGTGTTACCGTTGGCCGCCTTGCGATGCACACGAATGCCCTTTTCGGTGCCGCGGGCGTTTAAACCGCCGCCCGTGGCCAGCGCCTGCATCAGCGTCATTTCACGTTCGAGTCGCATTGCGCCGGGGCGCTGAACTTCACCGTAAATAAAGACCATGGGTTGGCGGTCGACCCAGACGGTGTCTCCATTCAGCACCAACACGTCATTGGCGCGGCCCGCAGGCGTGAACAGCGTAGGCAAGTCGACTTCAAGGCGGTAAGGCTGGCCGTTGCGGTTGCCCGTCAGCACCATGATGTCCGACGCATTGGACGTGCTGCCGCCAGCCATGGCCAGCAGGTCAGAGAGGCGCATGTCGGCCACTTCAATAGGAAAGCGACCTGGCCGGTTGACCTGGCCCAGTACGCTGGCTTGGTTGCCACGCACCTGCAGAATGACCAACGTGACCTGTGGGCTCTTGACGAAGTTGCCATTGCGAAGGCCATCGGCAACCAGCTTTTCAGCCTGCGTGACCCCCAGTCCCCCAACCCGTATGGTACCCAGCAGCGGGTAGCTGATGAGCCCGCCTTCGGTGACGCGGGTTTCCAAGGTAAGTTCTGGGTTCTGGAACACCGATATGCGGATCACATCGCCCGATCCAAGGCGGTATTCGGCAGGCGCAGGTGTTGCGGGTTGCGCCCGGGCCGTGTTGGCTGGCAACAATGTGCCGGCAACAATGCCTACCATCAACGCAGTGGCTGCAGCCCTTAGGGCAGGGATGAAGCGACACATCATTTTTTCAACCCCATGCCTTTGCTAATGTCTGCGGCAGACATGCCGCCGCTGGCCGCCGCCGAAGGTGCTGCAGGCGCGGCACCGGTTGCAGGCACAACGGCCGCTGCAGGCGCAACGCCAGCAGCAGGCGCCGATGCAGCAGCTTCGGCAAATTTGCCGATATATTGAATCTTGGCGCCTGCACGCAGGGCCTTGGTGTCATCCTCTACCAGTTTGCGCTTGCGGTCGTTCAGCAGAAATTGCTCGATGGCCGGGCGCGCCTGCTCTTCGGTCACCGGCTGGCTGCGCGAGCCGGCCAGCACGATGACTTGGGCCCCGGCGGGCGCGGGCACGATGGCGGCTTGGCCATCCTTCATCTTGGCAAAGGCGTCCAGGCTGGCCAGGGGCAACTGCTCGGCGGCGCGCAC
>JANNMQ010000650.1:0-1625 GCA_031398045.1 Rubrivivax sp. | reverse complement strand
TCGACGTAGAAAAAGGTGCCGTCGGACATCGCGATCTTCCAGCTGTCGAGCGGCCGGCGCAGGTCGAGCGGCGGGTTGGCTGGGTCGATGCGGGTGACCGAGGCGATGGTCGCGGTGCCGGTGTAGCGCGCGGAGAGTTCGCGGCTCGCCTCGATCGCGCTCATGGCCGGGAGCAAGCGTCCGGTGGCGGGATCGGCGAGCCGGCCGGCGCCGTCGGCGAAGGACAGGATCCAGCGCGGGCCGGCGCACCCCCCAGCGCGACACCGGCCTGCAATTCAGCCTGCCCTGGCTGGACCTGCCGCAGGTGCTGGTGGGTGCTGACAGCGGGCCGCTGTATTGGGGACTGGATTCGTTGCGCGGCCGTCGCCTGGCGCTGGCCACCACCCATCCGCTGCGGGCTGAATTGCAGCGTCTGCACCCCGGCATACAACTGGTGGATGCCGCCAGCGGCGCTGCGGCGTTGGCACTGGTGCAACAAGGCCGCGCCGACGCCGCCATGGACATCAAGCCGGTGGTGCAACAACAGTTGGGCAGCAGCGATGGGCAGGGTCTGCGGGTACTGGGCGACGTGGCCGAATTCACCGCCCGTTACCGCGTGGCCCTGCCGGCCACTCACGGCCGCTTGCTGCCCGTGCTGGATGCGGCGCTGGCCGACATCGACAACGAAGAAAAACAACGCTCGGTGCGACGCTGGCTGGTGACCGAGCCGGTGGTGCAGCGGCCCTGGTGGCGGCAGGGCGCCTGGACCGGCTTGTTGGCTGCAGCAGCCCTGATGCTGGCTGGCGGTGCTGCCTGGGGCGGGTGGCGGTGGTGGGCTTTGCGGGCTGAACAGCGCGGCCGCTTGGGTGCTGTGCAGCGTGCCAACGAGGGCGACCGCGAGGGCCCTGTTGCCATCCCAGGGGCCCGCGCCCGGTTAACCGCCGATGCCCAGGCGGGCCGGGCCGACGCTGCACCGGAGCGCACAGCGGTTGTTGTCGCAAGCACCAGCCGCCACAACGGCAGTACCGACCTTCAGTTGGCAACGCTGCTGGGCGCGGTGGTGGAGCCGCTGCGCCAGCAGGCCGAAGCCGCTGGCCAGCGCCTGGTTTGGGCTGTGGACGACGTGTTGCCAGCCCGCATACGCAGCGACCCCGTGCTTTTGGCTGAATTGCTGCAGCTGCTGCTGCAGCGTGCCTTGGCCCAGGTGCTGCCACAGGGTACGCAGGGGCGTGTGGTTTTCAAGGCCCGACGGGGCAGTCTGGACAACGGCCACCCGGCGCTGCAGCTGGTGGTCAGCACATCGGCCAGCGCGGATGTGGGCGAGGCCGAGCAAGACGCCCGGGTGCAGCGTGCGCAGGACTTGGCCTGGGCACTGGGTGGCGACCTGCAGGTGCGCGGCCGCGCTGGCGGGGGGCATGTGGTCATCGTGCGTGTGCCCTTGCGCGGCGCCAGCCGCGTGCAACGGACTTGATGCCGCCGAGGCTCGTTATCCTCAACGCCATGTACGCGCCCTTTTTTGGCCTCACGCAAGAGCCTTTTTCGATCTCGCCCGACCCGCGTTTTCTCTTCATGAGCGAACGCCACCGCGAGGCCCTGGCGCACCTGCTGTACGGCCTGTCGGCGGGGGGCGGTTTTGTGCTGCTGAC
>JANNMQ010000421.1:0-14033 GCA_031398045.1 Rubrivivax sp. | reverse complement strand
ACGGCTTCCCAGGCGCCCAGGTCGTTCCAGCCGGCGTCCAGCGCCACCATGCGGATGTCCAGCACACCAGGGCACTTTTCCATCACCGCGTAGTCCACACTGTCGCTGGGCACGGCGGCAAAGGCAGTTTTGTCGGGGCGCACAAATTCGGCATCGGTCTGGCGTTGTGCAAACGCGGCCTGGCAGGTGCTGGCGATGTCAGGCCGAAAACGCTGCAGCGCGGCCATCCAGACACTGGCCTTCAGCACAAACATGCCCGCGTTCCAGTAGTAGCCGCCTTGCGCCAGGTACTTTTGCGCCGTGGCGAGGTCGGGCTTTTCGACAAATTGCGCCACGCGGTCGCCGTCGGCGCGCACATAACCGTAGCCGGTTTCCGGGCGGTCTGGCGTGACGCCCAGAATGGCAATGGCACCGTCGGCAGCAGCAGCCACGGCCCGCTTCACCGCCGCCGTGAAGGCCGCCAGGTTGGTCACGGTCTGGTCGGCAGCTGTCACCACCAGCACCGGGTCAACGCCAGCTTCCAGTGCCTGCAGCGCTGCCAGCGTGACCGCAGGGGCGGTGTTGCGGCCTATCGGTTCCAGCAGCACGGCTGACGGCGGGCTTTTGATTTCACGCAACTGGTCAAGCACCAAAAAACGGTGTTCTTCATTGCCCACCACCACGGGTGCTGCCACGTGGGTGTGGGCATCTCCCAGCCCCTGTAGCCGGCTGACGGCTTGCTGGAACAGGCTGGTGTTGCCTGACAGCACCAAAAACTGTTTCGGGAAACCACTGCGCGACAGCGGCCACAGCCGGGTGCCTGAGCCGCCGGCCATGATGACGGGCCAGACCAGTGTGGGGCCGTTGTGGGTGCTCGTTGTGGTGCTCATCATTGTTCGCTCATGAATCAGGCCTTGCTTTCAAACCCCAGCGGGTTCATCGATTGCCAGCGCCAGCTGTCGGCGCACATGCGGTGCAAGTCGTGTTCGGCTTTCCAGCCCAGCAACTTAAGCGCCAGCGTGGGGTCGGCATAACAGGCGGCTACGTCGCCCGGCCGGCGAGGCTGCAGGTGGCAAGGCACCTGGCGACCACTGGCTTGTGCAAAGGCTGCCACCACGTCCAGCACGCTGTAGCCTCGCCCGGTGCCCAGGTTCACCGTCAGCGAACCAGGCTGCTGTTGCAGCCGCTGCAGCGCCGCCACATGGCCCTGCGCCAGGTCGCTGACATGGATGTAGTCGCGTACACCGGTGCCGTCAGGCGTGTTGTAGTCGTTGCCGTACACAGCCAGCGCATCAAGCCGGCCCACGGCCACCTGCGCCACATAAGGCATCAGGTTGTTGGGAACTCCCCGCGGGTCTTCGCCAATGAGGCCACTTTCATGGGCACCCACGGGGTTGAAGTAGCGCAGGCAAGCGGTTTGCCACTGCGGCTGCGCAGCGCCCAGGTCGCGCAAGATCTGTTCGCTCATCAGCTTGGTCTGGCCGTAGGGGTTGGTGGCTGACAGCGGCGCATCTTCAGGAATGGGCAGGCGCTGCGGGTCGCCGTACACCGTCGCGCTGGAGCTGAACACCAAGTGGTGCACACCATGGCGCAGCATGGTTTGGCACAGCGTAAGCAGGCCGCCGATGTTGTTGGCATAGTAGGCCAGGGGCTGCGTGGTGCTTTCGCCCACTGCCTTGTGCGCTGCAAAGTGGATGGCTGCGCTGATGCGGTGGCGCTGCAAAACACCATCCAGCGCCGCGGCATCGCAGACGTCGGCGCGTTCAAACACCGGCGTTCGGCCGCTGATATGCTGCAGCCGCGCCAGCACGGCCGGTGAACTGTTGCTGAAGTTGTCAACGCCCACCACATCAAACCCCGCCGCTTGCAGGGCCAGCCAGGTGTGGCTGGCGATGTAGCCGGCGGCGCCGGTCAAAAGCACTGCGGCCATCGTTCAGGCGTGGCGCTTATTGAAGCGTGATTTGGCCATAGCAGTTGATGCCATTGCCTTTGACGTTTCTGAGCGCCTGCACGGTGTTGTCGCTGCTGCTGCCGCTGACACGGTCGGTGCTCGCATTGCAGCCCACCAACGTGCTGCGCGTGGGGGCCCAGCGCGCGCCGACGGAAAAGCTGGTGACGCGTTCGCGGCCGTCGGCATTGCGAATGACGCCGTTGACGGGCACGCTGCCCACCAGGTCGCGCTGGCTCGCGCTCACGCCGGCGTTGACGGCGATCTTGCTGGTGGCTGCCCAGTCAGCACCCACGCGCAGGCTGGTGCTGACTCGGCTGTAGTCGGCCGTCGCGGAGTTGTTCTGCGTGCGGGTGATGGTGGAGTCCTGTCCGGTGTCGCGCACCAGGCTCGTGTTGAGGCGCAGCTTGCCGCTCACTTCCCACCCCCAGGTCAGTGAGCCGGTGACGCCGTCGTAGTTGCGCTGTGTGGCGCGGTCGTAGGTGGTCTTGCCGCTGCTGATACGGGTTGAAATCGTGCTCTGGCCGGTGGGTCGATAGTCGGCTGTCAGATCGATGTCGTTGCGCTTGTAGTCGTCGGCCAGAAAACTGCCGTCGGATTGACGCAGGAATTTCGGATAGTTGCCCTGTGCGGTGCGCAGACCCAGGCCCAGTGTGATCAAACTGCTGGGTTGCCAGCGCACGCCCAGCGACCCGCCGTTCTGGCGGAAATTGCGCGCCTGCACGCTGTCTTGGTCCAGCGAATTGCCCACGTCGCGGTGGTTGAAGCTGGCCAGCAGCGAATACTGCGTCACCAGACCCAGGCGCACGCTGGCGTCCAGCAGCTTGGCGTCCTCGTAGTTCCTGTCGCGCAAGAAGGCCTCGTCCTGGCGGTCGAAGCTGGACAGGCTGCGGTTGGCGCTTCCGGCTAGCGTACCCGACAGCCGGTTTATGGTCTCCCAGTCCAATGCCAGGTTGGCGGAGTAGCTCTCGTTGTTGAACACCTCGTTGTTGCTGTAACGGTTGGCGCGCAGCGCCACGTCACCGCGCACGCGCTGGCGGCCGAACGGCTGGTTGATGCCGGCCAGCAGAGAAGTGCTCGACACGGTGTCGGACTTGCTGTAGCCGCTGGGCGCGGTGGCGCCGTCGTTCAGACGCAGCAGGTTAGATTCGTGGCCGAAGGCCTGCGACACCCCGACGTAGTAGGGCGAGTTTTCGGCCAGAGCCAGCCCCGCCGCGGTGATGGCGCTGGCCACGCCCACCGCGCGCAGCGGCGTGCTCAGCCGGCGCAAGATGTGGAATCGCGGCTGAAACGGTTTGTTGCAGCGGGTGTCGTTGATTGGCATGGGTTCTCCCAGATGTGGCTGCCGGGCCGTGACCGGCCTTGTAGTGGACGAGAGTGCGGTCAAGGTCAATTCGACCTTTTAACCGTTTGATGGGGGCTCGCGCCCGCTTCAGTACGCATTGCGGTCAAAAAACACCACCTTGATGGTGCGCACGATGATCTGCAAGTCCAGCCCCAGCGACCAGTTGCGCAGATACTCCAGGTCGTATTCCACCCGGGCCTGCATTTTTTCAATGGTCTCGGTTTCGCCACGCAGCCCGTGCACCTGCGCCCAGCCGGTGATGCCGGGCTTCACCTTGTGGCGCACCATGTAGGCCTTGATCAACTGGCGGTACATCTCGTTGTGGGCCACGGCGTGGGGGCGCGGGCCCACGATGCTCATGCGGCCTTGCAACACATTGACGAACTGCGGCAGTTCGTCCAGCGAGGTACGGCGTATGAAAGCGCCAAACGCCGTGACCCGCGGGTCGGCTTTGGTGGCCTGCGGCACCACTTCGCCGTTGTCCTGTGCACGCATCGAACGGAACTTGTAGACGACGATCTCGTCACCGTCCAACCCATTGCGCTTTTGCTTAAAGATCACAGGCCCGCGCGAGCTGAGCTTCACGCCAATGGCCAGCACCAGCAACAGGGGTGAAATCAACAACAAGATGAGAGAAGCCAGCACCAAGTCTGACAGTCGCTTGACGAGGCGGTTGGTGCCTGTAAACGGGGTTTCACACAGGCCCACCACCGGCACGCCGTTCATGTCTTGCAGGCGGCCTTGGATGATGCTGATGCCAAACACGTCAGGCACGAAGTAAACGCTGGCGGTGGTGCCTTGCACCTGTTCCAGCAGTTGCACGATGCGCGGTTGTGAACCCAGCGGCAACGTCACGTAGACATCGTGCACACCCTTTTCGCGCACGTAGTCGGCCACCTGGGCCAGGCTGCCCAGCCGTTTGCTGGCGGCTTCGCGGTCTACACGCTCGTCCATGCGGTCGTCGAAATAGCCCATGAACGTCATGCCTTCGTCGCCACGGGCCTGGAAAGCGCGTGCCACCTTCACGCCCAGGCTGCCCGCGCCCACCACCACCGCGGTGCGCCGGTTTCCTGGTTTGGCCGCCGTGTGCCGCAGGTAAGCGCGGCCGCTGAAAACAGCCAGCCACAGCAGCACGGGGGTGATGACGGCCCAATTCAGCAGGATCTGCTGATCAAACAGCTCCAGACTTCGGGTGGCGTATCCGCACAGGAACAAGATGCCCAGCAGCGAGGTCCACGACACCGTGATGTCGACGGCGGCATTCAAGGGCCGGTCCCAGAAGCGGTTGCGCCCTGGAAAGGTCAACGCAAAAATCAACAGGCACAGCGTGAGGTCTGAGCGCAGGATGGGTTCATCGAACCACACCGAGACCAGCAAAAACACCGCCACCGTGATGCCTGGCTCCAAAAACGCGGCCAGCAGCGAAGTGACCGATTGCGGTGCACTGAAAAACGTCCGCTTGTAACTGCGTTCTTGGAGCATCGGGTCGGCGCGTTGCGCTCTTAGAGGTACAGCGCTGAACGCTGGGCTTGCAGGTTGCGGGCTGAAGTGACCCAGTTTCAGCAGTGCCATGCGCACGCTGGAAAGCCCTGAATTCTGGACTATTTGACGGGCCCTTCACCGCAACGCCTTTGCCTTGCTCCAGGGTGGGTCTGCCTACAATCGAGCAATGCTGCACAGACTTCAAGCTCAATTCGATACCCTCGTAAGCCCCGCACTGGCGCAGCGGCTGACCCTGCTGTTCAACCATGTGCTGGCCAGCGAGACGGTGGCCACTGAAAAATTGCGTCCCCACGCTGGCCGCCGGCTGCACCTGGTGCTTGAAAACTGGCCCTCGCTGCTGCCGGCTCCGCCAAGCCTGGCCTGGCGCGTCACCACGGCCGGTTTGCTGGACTGGACGGGGGCTGAAACAGGGCTTGCGAGCCCGGGTGCCGACGGCGCTGGCGCCGACCTGACAGTGCGTTTGGATGCCGGCAACCCCGCGGCCCTGCTGGCGCGTGGCCTGTTCGGACAAATGCCGGCGGTGCAGGTTGAAGGCGACGCCCAATTTGCCGGCGACATCAATTGGTTGATGCAGAACCTGCGCTGGGACGTGGCGGCCGACTTGGAAAGGCTGTTCGGCCCTGCGATGGCGCAGCCCCTGCAGCAAGCCGGCGGCGCCATTGCCACGGCTGTGCGCAAGGCTGTTGCAGGTGCACAGGGCCTGGGCGAGCGGCTGCGCACATGGCGCGCCTGAAGCCGCCAGCCTTCTCTGCCGTCCTACCCGCTGCCTGGCCGGTTGCGCCATGAGGCAATTCGGCCGCCTCGTGTTCATCATTGTCACGGTGCTGCGTTTTGGCCTGGACGAAGTGGCGCTCAGTGTTTTTCCGCAGCGCTGGGTGCGGGCTTTGGTGCGCTTGGTTACCTTGGGGCGGCGGCTGGACGCACCACGCGGCGAACGTTTGCGCCAGGGCTTGGAAAGGCTGGGCCCCATTTTCGTGAAGTTCGGTCAGGTGCTGTCCACGCGGCGCGACCTGGTGCCGCTGGACGTGGCCGACGAACTGGCCAAACTGCAAGACCGGGTGCCTCCGTTTCCGGCTGCACAAAGCCGCAAGCTCGTTGAGGCGGCTTTTGGGCGCAGCATCGAAGACGTCTTCAGCAGCTTCGATGCCGAGCCCGTGGCCAGCGCCTCCATTGCCCAGGTGCACTTTGGCGTACTCAAAGGCGCACCGCGGCCGGGCATGCAGGTGGCTGTGAAGGTGTTGCGCCCGGGCATGCTGGAGGTTATCGACCAAGACCTGAAGCTGCTGCACGTCATTGCTCGGTGGGTCGACCGCCTGTCGGCTGACGGCAAACGGCTGAAACCCCGCGAAGTGGTGGCCGAATTTGACGGCTACCTGCACGACGAGCTGGACCTGGTGCGCGAGGCGGCCAACGCCACACAACTGCGCCGCAACATGGATGGCCTGGGCCTGGTGATGGTGCCCGAAATGATGTGGGACCTGTGCCGCCCGGGTGTCATCGTCATGCAGCGCATGTTCGGTGTGCCCATTGGGCAGATCGACCGCTTGCGCACTGCGGGTGTGGACCTGGCCAAGTTGTCGCGCGACGGCGTGACGCTCTTTTTCACCCAGGTCTTTCGCGACGGTTTTTTCCACGCCGACATGCACCCCGGCAACATCCAGGTCAGCCTGGAGCCGGCCACTTTCGGGCGCTACATTGCGCTGGATTTCGGCATCATCGGCACGCTGACCGAAACCGACAAGCAGTACCTGGCCTACAACTTCATCGCGTTTTTCCGTCGGGATTACAAACGGGTGGCTGAGCTGCACATCGAAAGCGGGTGGGTGCCGCCGCAAACCCGTGTGGATGCATTGGAAGGCGCCATCCGTGCCGTCTGTGAACCGCAATTCGACCGGCCGCTGAAGGACATTTCGCTCGGGCAGGTGTTGCTGCGGCTGTTTCAGATTTCACGCCGCTTCAATGTGCAGATACAGCCGCAGCTGGTGTTGCTGCAAAAAACCTTGCTCAACATTGAAGGCCTGGGACGCCAACTCGACCCTGAGCTCGACCTCTGGACGACGGCCAAGCCGTTTCTGGAGCGCTGGATGAACGAACAAGTGGGTTGGCGCGGCCTGCTCGACCGACTGAAAAACGAAGCCCCGCGCTATGCGCAGCTGCTGCCTGAGATGCCGCGCCTGGTGCACCAGGCCTTGCAGCACCAAGGCAGCAACGCCGACAGCCCGGCCTTGCTGGCGCTGCTGGCCGAACAGCGGCGCACCAACCGGCTGCTGCAGACCTTGCTGTGGGCTGCCGTTGGTTTTGTGGTGGGTTTGTTGGCAACGCGGGTGCTGATGCACTGATTCCTGCCGCATTGCGCGCAGGTGCCCGCCTATAATGTTGGGTTGCCTGCAGGGGCCCTGAGTTTGTGAAAAAAACTGAACGTAGAACCGTTCCTAGAACCGTTCGTAAATCGGTTCCTAAACCCGGGCACCTCATCCTGGCATCAAGCTTCAGCGCATAACGCGCATTCAGCCCTTACCTACCTCTACAGCCATGCCTATTTACGCCTACCGCTGCACCAGCTGTGGCCACGCGCAAGACGTGCTGCAGAAAATGTCCGACCCGCTGTTGACGGTGTGTCCGTCCTGCGGTCACAGCACCTATGAAAAGCAGCTCACGGCCGCGGGTTTCCAACTCAAAGGTTCGGGCTGGTACGTGACCGACTTCAAAGGCGGCAACACCGGCGCCAAGCCCGCTGCTGAAGGTGGAGACAAACCCGCTGGTGACAGCAAACCGGAAGCGGGCACAGGTGCCACGCCAGCGGCACCGGCCACACCGGCCACACCCGCCTCCGCATCAACGGCCGCGCCCGTGGCCCCTGCCGCTCCCGCCCAGTCTTCCACACGCTCGTCAACTGCCACACCCAGCACCAAGCCCAACCCGCCGGCGGGCAGCGGCTCTGCGTCTTGAGCATTGCATTGCCAAACAGGCTGCCCCGCTGAACCCGGCACTTCCACAGGCCACCACGTGAAGAAATACCTCGTCGCCGGTTTGCTCGTCTGGCTGCCCTTGGCCATCACCATCTGGGTGTTGGGCTGGTTGCTGGGCGTCATGGATGGCGTGTTTGAGGCCGTGTTGTCGGCCACCCAAGCCATCCTGCCGCAGGGTGCCCATGCCAGCATCGAACAGTGGCGCCACGTGCCGGGTTTGGGTGTGGTGGCCATGGCAGTGGGTTTGCTGTTGACAGGGGTGTTTGCCGCCAACATATTTGGCCAGTGGTGGCTGCGGCAGTGGGACCGCATCCTGGGCAAGATTCCCATCGTCAAGAGCATCTACAACTCGGTCAAGCAGGTTTCGGACACGCTGTTTTCCAGCAGTGGCAACGCGTTTCGTGAAGCGGTGTTGGTGCAGTACCCGCGCCAGGGCTCGTGGACCATTGCTTTTGTCACCGGCCGCCCGGGCGGAGAGGTGGCCGCCCATTTGCCGGGTGAACATGTCAGCGTGTATGTGCCCACCACACCCAACCCCACATCAGGCTTTTTTCTGATGATGGCGCGTGCCGATGTGCTGCCGCTGAACATGAGCGTGGACGAAGCATTGAAGTACGTCATCTCGATGGGTGTGGTGGGCCCGGGCAACGAGCCCGACAGCACCCGCGTGGCGGCCATCGCGGCGGCCATCGCGGCAGCCAAGCCAGCGGCGACTCGAAATTGAGGGGGTTGGTGCGGCCCGGCAGCCCACCAACCCGTGAGCCCGTTTGACACCGCGCTTGCACGCCTTCCCGGCCCTGCGCAGGTGCAAAAGAGCCAGATCCCCGGTTACGTCCGCACAACCATTCAGCCCCATCCGTTTGGAGTGATTCCATGACATCCCCTAAAGCCGTCCCCGTTCACACTGCCCTGCGCACCGACTATTGCGGCCTGGTGAGCGAGAAGTATCTCGACCAGACCGTCACACTGATGGGCTGGGCCTCGCGCCGCCGCGACCACGGTGGTGTGATCTTCATCGACCTGCGCGACCGCGAAGGCCTGGTGCAGATCGTTTGCGACCCCGACCGCGCCGAGATGTTCAAAACCGCCGAGGGCGTGCGCAACGAGTTCTGCCTGCAAGTCACCGGCAAGGTGCGCTCGCGCCCGGCCGGCACAGCAAACGCAGGCCTCACCAGCGGCCAGATCGAGGTGCTGTGCCATGAGCTGGTGGTGCTGAATGCCAGCGTCACGCCGCCATTCCCACTGGACGACGAAAACCTGTCAGAAACGGTGCGCCTGACGCACCGGGTGCTCGACCTGCGCCGCCCGCAGATGCAGAAAAACCTGATGCTGCGCTACCGCGTGGCCATTGAGGTGCGCAAGTTTCTGGACGAGCTGGGTTTCATCGACATCGAAACGCCGATGCTGACCAAGAGCACGCCCGAAGGCGCGCGCGACTATTTGGTGCCCAGCCGCGTGCACGACGGCCAGTTCTTCGCGCTGCCGCAAAGCCCGCAGCTGTTTAAGCAGCTGCTGATGGTGGCTGGTTTTGACCGCTACTACCAGATCACCAAGTGCTTCCGCGACGAAGACCTGCGCGCCGACCGCCAGCCCGAATTCACGCAGATCGACATCGAGACCAGCTTCCTGGGCGAGGCCGAAATTCGCGCCATCACCGAAGCCATGGTGCGTGCGGTGTTCCGCAAGACGCTGGGTGTGGAACTGCCGGTGTATGCCGAGATGACCTATGCCGACGCGATGCACCAGTACGGCTCTGACAAGCCCGACCTGCGCGTGAAGCTGGAATTCACCGAGCTCACGCAGGTGATGAAAGACGTGGACTTCAAGGTGTTCAGCGGCCCGGCCACCACCCCGGGCGGCCGTGTGGCGGCGCTGCGCGTGCCTGGCGGCAGCGAGATGAGCCGCAGCGAAATCGACGCTTACACCGAGTTCGTAAAAATCTACGGCGCCAAGGGTCTGGCCTGGATCAAGGTCAACGACGCCGGCAAAGGCCGTGAAGGCCTGCAAAGCCCGGTGGTGAAAAACCTGCACGACGGCGCCATTGCGGAAATCATCGCGCGCACCGGCGCGCGCAACGGCGACCTCATCTTCTTTGGTGCTGACAAGGCCAAGGTGGTGAACGACGCGCTGGGCGCGCTGCGCGTGAAGATCGGCCACAGCGAATTCGGCCGCAGCCACGGCCTGTTTGAAGACAAGTGGGCGCCGGTGTGGGTGGTCGACTTTCCGATGTTTGAATACGACGAAGAAGGCAAGCGCTGGAACGCCGTGCACCACCCGTTCACGGCACCGAAGGACGGCCACGACGAGCTGATGAAGACGGACCCTGGCGCCTGCATCGCCAAGGCCTACGACATGGTGCTCAACGGCTGGGAAATTGGCGGCGGCTCGGTGCGCATCCACCGCGCCGATGTGCAGGCGCGGGTGTTCGAGGCACTGAACATCACACCTGAAGAGCAGAAGGTGAAGTTTGGCTTCTTGCTGGATGCGCTGCAGTACGGCGCGCCGCCACACGGCGGCCTGGCCTTTGGGCTGGACCGCATTGCCACACTGATGACCGGCGCCGAGAGCATCCGTGACGTCATCGCGTTCCCGAAGACGCAGCGTGCGCAGTGCCTGTTGACGGGTGCGCCCAGCCTGGTGGACGAAGCGCAGCTGCGTGAATTGCACATCCGGCTGCGCAACCCGGCCGCCTCCGCCTGACAGCGCCGCTGAAAGGGTTTTGTGGTCGGGCTTGCGGGCGGAGTCTGCAGACGAGGCTTGCGGCCGGGCCATGATTGGCTAAAATAGCTGAATCATTTACCGAAAGCCCGGCCATGCAAGTCACCGCCACCGAAGCCAAGAACCGTCTGGGGCAGATGCTGGAACACTGCCAGCGCGAACCGGTGACGATAGAAAAATCTGGCCGGCGCCACAGTGTGCTGCTGTCGGCGGCGCAATACGATGCGTTGGTGGCCGAGGCGCGGCCGCCGCTATCCACAGAGCCCCGATCTGCCGCAGAGTTCTACGCCCGCAACAAGGAGTGGGTGGACGACAACAACCGGCGTTTCGAGCAGTACGGCTTGTGGAACGAAGAGTTCCGCACCTGGTAGCCTGGCATGGCGCAATGGGACGTCTTCCCGAACCCGAGCCCACGCATGCGGGAGGTGCTGCCCTACATCGTGGTGCTGCAAAGCGACCTGTTGGGCGCTGTCGGCACCCGGTTGGTGGCGCCGCTGGCCCGCGAGCTGAGGGTTGTGCCTGGCGTCACCACCCGCTTGTCACCGCAGTTCGATGTCTGCGGAGAGTCACTGCGGCTGGTGGTGCACGAGTGTGCGCCGATCGACAGACGTGTGCTCAAGCAGCCTGTGGCTTCTCTGAAGACGCAGTCGCACCTGATCGTGACTGCCCTGGACGCCGTGGTCAGCGGTGTCTGAACCCCGCCCCTTCAAGATCCCGCGCTCGGTGCTGGTGGTCATCCACACCGCCCGGCTGGATGTGCTGTTGATAGAACGCGCCGACAAACCCGGTTATTGGCAAAGTGTGACGGGTTCACTTGACGCTGAAGACGAGCCGCCGGCACTTACTGCGCGACGCGAAGTGCAGGAAGAAACCGGCATCCAAAGCGGTGTGCTGCGCGACTGGGGTCTGACCAATCTGTATGAGATTTATCCCATATGGCGCCACCGTTATGCACCCGGTGTCTGGCAAAACGCCGAACAGGTGTTTGGCCTCACGGTCAGCCGGCGGCTGCCGGCGCGCCTAAGCCCGCGCGAACACACCGCCAGCGTGTGGCTGCCCTGGCGCGAGGCTGCAGACCGCTGCTTTTCGCCCAGCAACGCCGAGGCCATCTTGCAGCTGCCACGCTTCGTGGGCCCTGCGCCATGACGCGCTTGAACCCCCTGAATTCCACGCTGCTGCCGCCCCACACGGGCATGGGCACGCTGCGTGTGGCCACCTACAACATCCACAAGGGCGTGCGGGGCCTGGGCCCGCGTAAACGGCTGGAAATCCACAACCTGGGCCTGGCGGTGGAAGCGCTGGACGCGGACATGGTGTTTTTGCAGGAGGTGCGCCTGTTCCACACCCGTGAAGCGCGGCGCTTTGACCACACCCACCAAGGCTGGCCCGCACAGGGCCAGGCCGACTACCTGGCACCTGAAGGTTATGAGGTGGCCTACCGCACCAACGCAGTGACACGCCACGGTGAACATGGCAACGCGCTGCTGTCGCGCTGGCCTTTGGGTGACGTCGGCCACCACGATGTCAGCGACCACCGGTTCGAACAGCGCGGCTTGCTGCATGTGCCGGTGCTGTGGAACGGCTGCACGGTGCACGCGGTGGTGGTGCACTTGGGGCTGGTGCACAGCAGCCGGCTGCGCCAGGTGCAGCAACTGGCCCGCTTCATTGACAGCGAAGTGCCGCATGACGAATTGCTGGTGGTGGCCGGCGACTTCAATGACTGGGGCGAAAAGCTGGACGGCCCGATGGCCGAACTGGGCCTGCAGCGCGCACGAGCGCCGGGCTTTGCGCGCGCCGCCACTTTCCCTTCGCTGGCACCGGTGTTTGCGCTGGACCGCTTTTATCTGCGCGGTCTGGGCTGCCGTTCAACGATGGCGCCGCAGGGCATGAGCTGGGCCCGCATGTCGGACCACCTGCCGCTGGTGGCCGAACTGGAGCTTTGTTAGTGGCCAGCGGTGGCCAGCCCGGCGCAGCCGATGCGGGCACCGCGCGCAAGCTGCTGCAAACCATGCGCGAGTGGACCGTGGTGCCCCGGCCGCGCGTGGTGGGCGGCAACCAGGTGGAGTTGCTGGAAGGCGGCGACATGCTGTTCCCGCGCATGCAGCAAGCCATCGATGCGGCCACTACCGAGGTCTGGCTGGCCACCTACATCTTCCACAACGATGAGGCGGGGCAAAACATGGCCGACGCCTTGAAACGCGCTGCAGCGCGGGGCGTGGCGGTGCATGTGGTGGTGGACGGTTTTGGCACTATCGCCAGCATGCACAACGTGCGTGAACTGTTTGCCGGCAGTGCCGTGAAGCTGGAAATCTTCCGTCCGCTGGACCGCTGGTATTCGTGGTTGCAGCCGGGCCAGCTGCGCCGCTTGCACCAGAAGCTGTGTGTGTGTGACGGCGAGGTGGCTTTTGTAGGGGGCATCAACATCATTGCCGACCGGCTGGACATGAACCATGGCTGGACCGAGCAGCCGCGGCTGGACTTTGCGGTGCAAGTCAGCGGTGCTTTGGCTGAACCGGTGGGTGCCACGGCACGCGCCATGTGGACACGCTCGCACCTGTCGCGCGGCTGGCGCGACGAAGCGCGCTCGCTGGCGCGCAGCGCGCGGCCGGTGAATGAAGCGCTGAGCCTGCTGCGCCAGCTGCGCGGCCAGCCGGACGCGCCCGCGGCTGTCTCGGCCACCACACCGCTGGCCGTGCGCGCCAGCTTCTTGGTGCGCGACAACGTGCGCCAGCGTCGCGCCATCGAACACAGTTATGTGCAGGCCATCAAACACGCACGCCAGCGCGTGGACATCGCGGTGCCGTATTTCTACCCGGGAAAACGCTTCAGGTCTGCGCTGCGCAGTGCCGCCCGGCGTGGTGTGCGTGTGCGCCTGCTGATGCAAGGCAAGGTGGACTACCGGTTGGCTGCGATGGCTGCGCGGGCGCTTTATGACGAACTGCGCGCTGCGGGCGTGCGGGTGTTTGAATACACACCGGCCTTCCTGCATGCGAAAGTGGCGGTGGTGGACGACGACTGGGCCACGGTGGGCAGTTCCAACATCGACCCACTGTCACTGCTGTTGAACCTGGAAGCCAACGTGGTGGTGTTTGACGCCGATTTCTGCGCCACGCTGGCAGGGCGTTTTGACGCGGCCTTCGCGGCATCCATCGAAGTGGTGGGCCCGCCGGCGCGCCTGGGGCTGCGCGGTTGGCTGCGCCGCAGCCTGGTGGCCTGGGCTGCTTACCTGTACATGCGGGTGGCGGGCATCACTGGCCGATATTAAGACCGCCGGCGCAGCGCGTCGTGTTTGGTCTGGCCTCGCTGTTCAGGTACCGTAGCAGTATGAAAAAGAGACAACAGCTGGCAGGCGATAAATCTCTTGCGGTGGACCTGGCGCTGCAGGGCGGCGGTTCACATGGCGCTTTCACCTGGGGCGTGCTGGACCGCTGGCTGCAAGAGCCGGGGCTTGCGATTGCCGGCCTGTCGGGCACCAGCGCTGGGGCGCTGAACGCGGCCGTGCTGGCCACTGGCTGGGCGCGGGACAGGGCTGAAGGTGCGCGCCAGGCGCTGCGTGACTTCTGGCTCGACG
>JANNMQ010000316.1:0-2065 GCA_031398045.1 Rubrivivax sp. | reverse complement strand
AGGCGCTGCCCTTGCCCGACGATCGTGCCGAACACGCGTTGGTGCAGTCCGTGGGGTCGCGCGTGGCCATCGTCTGGCGCAGCTTCGACGGCGAGGCCACGCGCTGGCGGGCCTGGCTGTCGGCCGACGACGGACGCCAGTTCGTGCTCAAGGAACTGGGTCGCTCGGCGGACGACAACGACCACCCGCTGCTGGCGCTGAAGGGATCCGAGATCTTTGCGCTGTGGCGCACGCAGAAGGGAGTGCAAGTTGAACGCCTGGTACCGTGAGCTTCGCACCTGGGCCTGCATCGCCAGTGCGCTGCTCAGCGCTGCTGCCGCTGCGGCGCCGCGGGCCGTGGAGGCCTTCAGCCCCGACACCTGGCAGTCGCTGCAGGGGTCGATCAAGCAGCCGACGGTGGTCGTGTTCACCGCCACCTGGTGCGCCACCTGCCCGCAGGTGATGGCGGACCTGGTCGCCGACATGCGCCAGCGCAAGCTGAAGGCCTCGGTGGTGGCCGTGGTGATGGACGTGGCGCCCGGCGAAAAGGATGCTGCGCTGGTGCGCAATGGGCACTACAAACTCGCAGACCGCCTGTTTGCATTCGACGGCCAAGCGTCTGCCATCCGCTACCGCGTGGACCCGGCGTGGCGTGGCGCTGCGCCCTTCGTCGTGCTGCTCTCGCCGCAGGCGCCACCGCGCTCGAGCACCGGCATGCCGGCCGCCGCGGACCTGGCCGCCTGGGCCGCGGCCAAGCGCTGAGTCACCAGCCGTAAAAGCGGTCCCAGCGCCCCAACGCGCCGTCGGCGCCCAGCACGTCGTAGGCCGGGAACTGCGCCGCCGTGGCGCAGGCGTGGTTGGGCAGCACGCGCAGTCGCGTGCCGACCGGGAAGCGATCCGGCAGGCCTGCGTCCACGTGGCCGCCGCGCCATGACAGGATGCCGTGCTCCTGGTTGGCGCCGCTCATGATGAGGCCGTCGAACGGCGTGCCGGCTTCGTCGCACACCGCGCCGTAGCCGTGATCCACCGGCTGGTCGGGGGTGCCGCGGTCGCGGCTCATCGCCATCCAGCCGGCGTCCACCAGGACCCAGCCCTTGGCCTGCTGATGGCCGATCACGGTGCACAGCACCGACAGTGCGATCTCGTCGAAGCTGCACACGCCCACGCCGTGCATCACCAGGTCGTGGAAGACGTAGACCCCGGCGCGCACCTCGGTCACGCCGTCGAGCTGCCGCGCCGAAAGTGCCGTGGGTGTGCTGCCGACGCTGACTTCGGGACAGGGCAGGCCGGCGGCGCGCAAGCGTTCGGCAGCGCGCACGCAACGGCTGCGTTCCTGTTCGGCCATGGCCGCCAGGGCCTCGGGGGTGCGGCACTCGTAGCTGGCACCGGCGTGGGTCATCACGCCTCGGAGCACGGCGCCGCCTTCGTGCAGTGTGCGGCCGACGTGCAGCAGCAAGTCCGACTCGGGCAGCACGCCGGCGCGGTGACCGTCGGTGTCGATCTCGATCATCACGTCGAAGACATGAGCGGCCGCGCGTCCCTCGGTCACCACGGCCTGCGCTGCAGGCAGCGAGTCGACCACGATCGTCAGCGCACAGCCGCGTCCGCGCAGCGCCCGTACCTGCGCCAGCTTGGGCGGGGCGATGCACACCGCATACAGGATGTCGCAGATGCCGGCGTCGAAGAAAACCTCGGCCTCCTTCAGCGTCGAGACCGTGATGCCGTGCGCCCCGGCGTCCAGCTGCTGCCGCGCCACCGCCAGGCATTTGGCCGTCTTGACATGCGGCCGCAGCCGCGTGCCCAGTGCGTTGATGCGCGACTGCATGCGACGGATGTTGTGCTGCATGCGGTTCTCATCGAGCAGCGCCGTGGGGGTGGAGAGCGAAGCGGTGTTCATCGCGGAGATGCTATCCGCGCTTTAGCCAATGCCAATCACCGACTGGGGATCGCTAGCCAATAATTCGTCCCCATGGAAGCAGCGATAGCTTCCGTCGATTACTTCAACCACCACCCTCAGCCAGGAACCCCTCATGAAAACCATCGGTCAGCAGCTCGAAGCCTTCCAGGTCACCGGCGTCAAGCCCGG
>JANNMQ010000305.1:0-2866 GCA_031398045.1 Rubrivivax sp. | reverse complement strand
CATGACAGGATCGGAAAAATCCTTCCAGGCCTGCTTCTGTTCGTCACGAACGTTCTTTTTTTCTTCTTCCTCGATAGCGTCAAGTTGCACTGTGGTGGAAACGTCATTGGCGATCATCCACTCCCGCATCTTGCGGATGCCATCAGCGCCGGCCTGCGCCACAGAGCCACCGCAGGCGCCCGCTGCGCCCTGGGGTAAGTCCGGTGCCACAAGCACCTGCACGGCCAGCCGGTTGGCATATGGTTGTGCCAACTTCCAGGAGCCTCTTACTATGAACCGCAGACGTCTCGTGTGCGCCGGTCTTGCCCTGGCATGGGCCAGCTTCGCGAGCCTGGCCCAAGACACCTGGCCCAGCAAACCGGTGAAAATCATCAGCCCCTTCCCGGCAGGTGGCACCAGCGACGTCATGGCGCGCATGCTGGCACCGGCGTTGTCCAGGGAGCTGGGGCAACCGGTGATCATCGAAAACATCGGCGGTGCCGGCGGCACCATCGGCACCTTGCGTGCGCTGCAGGCCGCGCCCGACGGCTACACGCTGATCCAGACCGGTGTCGGGCAAAACGCCGTGGCGCATGGGCTGGACCCCAAACTGGCCTACGACTCGATGCGCGACTTCATCCACATCAGCCACGTGCACACCGGGCCTAACGTGCTGGTGGTGCACCCTGACCAGCCTTTCAAGACTTTTCAGGAACTGATGACCTACATCCGCCAGAACCCGGGCAAGCTGAACTACGGCTACACCCACGCCGCTTCGGGCCACATGGCGATGGAGCTGTTGAAGCAGGTGGGCGGCCTGGATCAAGCAGGGCGCGGCCGGCCGCTGTACATCGTGGGCATTCCCTACCGCGGTGGCGGCCCGATGATGCAAGACCTGCTGGGTGGTCAGATACCGATGATGTTCATCAACCAGGACTCGGCCTTGCAGCATGTCAGAAGCGGCAAGCTGCGTGCACTGGCCGTCACCAGCCTGCAGCGCAACCCGCTGTACCCCGACACACCCACCATCGCAGAAACCGGCGTCAAGGGTTACGAAGCGCTCAGCTGGTCGGGCCTGTCGGCCATCAAAGGCACGCCGAAACCCGTGGTGGACAAGCTGGAGACGGCGATGAAAAAGATCATGGCATCGGCCGAGATCAAACAGCGCATGGAGTCGGTGGGTTTTATCGTGCCGGTGCAAGGCGCGGCGCCGTACACGCAGTTTGTGCAGCGCGAGATCGAGTTGTGGACACGTGTCATCAAAACGGCGGGCATCAAGGCCGAGTGAGCCCGGCGCAGGGGCCGCAAGCCTGGCGGAATGCTTTGGACAGGGCGTGGTCGGCGGGCCGAAGTCCGGGCTGCGGCGCTCGGGTATACCCTGTGTATCTGGGTGCGGCTGTTGTCGTATACCGACCGTCCCGTTCATCAGGAGAGCATCATGGCTTCAGCTCTTGAAACCGTTCAGCACATCTACGCGGCGTTCGGACGCGGAGACGTTCCTGCAATCATGGGCGCCCTGGATGACGAGGTGAACTGGGAGGCATGGGAGAACAACTTCGCACAAGCTTCGGGTGTTCCGTGGCTCAAAGGCGGGAAGGGCAAGGCCGCAGTCGGCGAGTTCTTCCGTGTCGTCGGGGAGATGAAGTTCAACGATTTCCGCGTGCTCGGCATGATGGCCAATGAAGGGCAAGTAGCCGTCGAGATCGTTCTTGATGCCACTCTGCCAAACGGCAAGCGCGTCCAGGACGAAGAACTGCATCTCTGGAACGTCAATCCGGCAGGGCGTGTCACCCGTATGCGGCACTACCTTGACACTGCGAAGCACATGGCGGCTGCGCAAACCTGACTGCATTTTTGTGCCGCCTGGCATGACCTCAACGTCCTCGGGCTGACCGCCACGCCGCAAAGTCCACCCGACTTTGTTCTTCAGTGGGCGGGTACAGCCCCAGGATGCTGCGCCCTGCCATCACCTGTTCGGTCACGAAGTCTTCGAACACCGTCATCTCTGTGGCCTCGGTGGCCACTACGTCAGCGATGGCAGCGGGTATCACGACCACACCTTCCGCATCGCCCACCACCACGTCGCCGGGCCACACGGCCACGTCACCACAACCGATGGGCACATTGATGTCCAGCGCCTGGTGCAGCGTCAGGTTGGTGGGTGCGCTGGGCCGCTGGTGGTAGGCCGGGAAAGGCAGCCGGGCGATTTCGGGCGCGTCACGAAAACCGCCGTCGGTGACCACGCCGGCCACACCGCGTTTCATCAACCTGCTGACCAGGATGCCACCGGCCGATGCAGCGCGTGCGTCTTTGCGGCTGTCGATGACCAACACCGCGCCCACCGGGCAATCTTCAACCGCCTTGCGCTGCGGGTGGTCGCGGCTTTGAAACACCGTGATCGGGTTCAGGTCTTCGCGCGCCGGTATGTAGCGCAGCGTGAAAGCCGGCCCCACCATGTTGGGCAAGGCCGGTCCGTCCAGGCTGCGCACCGGCCGCACGTCCTGGATGAACTGGTTGCGCAACCCGCGCTTGAACAGCGCCGTGCACAGCGTGGCGGTGCTGACGCCCATCAGTTGCTGGCGGGTGTGGGGTTGCAGGGGGTGGCTGTTCATGGTGCGTTCGGTCGGGGTGGCTGAATTCAGTGGTCGAGCAGTGGATCAGTAAATCACCGGCTCTGGCACCGCGGCGCCAAAACTGGTTTCCAGGAAATCGAAGTCGCAGCCCTGGTCGGCCTGCAGGATGTGCTGGCCGAACATCCAGCCGTAGCCCCTTTCATCGCGCCTTGGCAGGGGCCGCCAGGCTGACTGGCGGCGCGCAAATTCTTGCGTGCTGATGTTCAGGTGGATGCGCCGCGCCGGCACGTCCACCGTGATGGTGTCGCCCGTTT
>JANNMQ010000483.1:0-4736 GCA_031398045.1 Rubrivivax sp. | reverse complement strand
GGATACAGCCCGCCTTGCACGATCAAGGCCAGCCCGGCCGCCGGGCCTTGGCCCGTGCCGTCGAGTCGCTCGTTAAGCCCATGTTCGGCGATGTAGCGCTGCGCCGCCGGGATGCGCTGCTCGATCTTCAGCTTTTCGTGGCGAAAGGTCACTGGCGGATGCGCCAGCCGCATGTAGTCAAAGCCAGCAGGTTCGTCGATCAAGGCGCGTGTGCTGACGCGCGGCGCCACGTTGTCTTTGGCTTCGAAGGTGCCGCGCACGTGGCAGGCGCGGATGCGCAGTTCCATCACCGCCGGCATGTTGCTGGCTTCGCTGAGCGCGAAGGCATGTTCCACGCAGTGCACCATGTGGGCCAGGTCGGGGCGCGGGTCGAACAGCGCCAGCGTGCTTTTCATCGCGTAGGCATGGGTGCGTTCCTGGATCACGCTGGCGCCTTCGCCGTAATCTTCACCCACCACGATCAGTGCACCGCCCACCACACCGGGTGTCGCCAGGTTGGACAGTGCATCGGCCGCCACGTTGGTGCCGACGATGCTTTTCCAGGTCACAGCGCCGCGCAGCGGGTAGTGGATCGAAGCACCCAGCATGGCCGCCGCCGACGCTTCGTTGGAACAGGCTTCCACGTGCACGCCCAAGGTGTCGAGGTAGGGCCGCGCCTGCACCATCACGTCCAGCAGGTGGGACACCGGCGCACCTTGGTAGCCGCCCACATAAGCCACGCCAGCCTGCAGCAGGCCTTTGGTGATGGCGAGGATGCCTTCGCCGTGAAAGGTGCTGCCCTGGCCCAGCTGCAGCTGTTTGATCTGTTCGGTGAACTGGACTTCCATGGGCGCTGATTCTGAGCGCAAGCCGCAGGCCGTTTCGCCCGCGCTTTCCCTTCACCGCGGCGGTATCAAGCCGATTGGCTAGCTCTCCACCACCACGCTGTGCTGCACGCGCCAGCGCAGGCCGTCACCAGCAGCGGGCAGCAGCGCCATGTCCAGCGCACTTTGGCGCTGCGCACCCAGGCGCCGCCAGATGCCGTCGCGTGCGTTGCCAGGGTCGCCGGCCAGGAACAGCTGCGAGGTCAGCTCACCAAAGGAGGGGTGGCGCAGCTTGATGTGGATGTGCGGCGTGCGTCCCGGATAAGCCACCGGCTTGATGGTGCGGAAACTGACGGCACCTTGCGTGTTGGTCAGCGCCGCGCCAAAACCCTGAAAGCCTTTGTCGATGCGGCCTTCATCACCACGTTCACTGGGGTGGCGGTAGATGGCGTTGACATCACATTGCCAGATCTCAAATTCCACCCGGTCCACGGCCTTGCCCGCGGTGTCCACCACACGAAGTTCCAGACCCAGGTGTTCACCTTGCGCCACCAGTGTCTGGCCGCCGTTGCGCACCCGCGTGAGGTCGGCGTCCCAATCACTTTGCAGCGCGCGCCAGCGTGGCGGCGGGTAAAACGGGCCTTCGGTCATTTCGGGCAGACGCACGCGCATGGGCTGCGCCCGTACAGGCCACACGGGTCCTGCGGCGGCAGCGGCCAGGCCGAGTGCAGCGCCCACCCATTGCCGCCGCTTGTAAAGGGGCTGTGACATGGTGATGTGTCCCTTCGATCCCAGATGAAACGGTTGTCAGCCCAGCGCCTGCACACGCAGCGACAAGTCGATGGCCTGCACGTCTTTGGTCAGTTTGCCCACCGAAATGCGGTCCACACCGGTGGCTGCAATGGCGCGGATGCTGTCCAGGTCAACGCCACCCGAGGCTTCCAGCAGCGCACGGCCGGCCGTGATGCTGCAGCCCTGGTGCATGTCGGCAAGTGTGAAATCGTCCAGCATGATGCTGGTGGCGCCCGCGGCCAGGGCCTGCTGCAGTTCGTCCAGATTCTCCACCTCGATCTGGATGTCGACACCGGCATTCAAGGCCCGCGCGGCCGCCAGCGCTTGAGCAATGCCACCAGCGGCGGCGATATGGTTTTCCTTGATCAGGATGCCGTGCCACAGTGCCAAGCGCTGGTTCATGCCACCACCCACGCGCACCGCATACTTTTGCGCCTGACGCAAGCCGGGCAGGGTTTTGCGGGTGTCCAGCACGGCGCAGCCCTTGGGGTTGGGTGACAAGCCGGCTATCGCGTCCACATAACGCCGGGTGGTGGTGGCCACCGCTGACATCATCTGCAAGAAATTCAACGCTGGTCGTTCGGCACTGAGGGTGGCGCGTGCATCGGCGTGGATGGTGCACACGCGTGTGCCACTGGCCACCGGCTGGCCTTCGGCAACATGCCATTCGATGCGTGCCACCGGGTCCAGCGACCGGAAGCAATCTGCGAACCAGGCCTGGCCGCAAATGACGGCGCCTTCTTTGGCGGTCACGTGAGCGACCACCTGACGGTTGGCCGGCACCAGTTGCGCGGTCCAGTCGCCGCGGCCCATGTCTTCGGCCAGCGCGTCGCGCACATTGCGCAGGCGCGCCAGTTCCAGGGTCTCGTTCACAGCAGCAAAGTTAACCGCAGCGGCAAGGGCAGGGGATGGGTTCATCAAGCGGGTCACCGTGCGAGTCTGGCCTATTCAGCCTTGATGCTGGCGCGCTGGATCACGGCTTTCCAGCTTTCGTGTTCCTCGCGGTAGAGCTTGGCGAACTGCTCGGCGGTGCCGCTGGTGGGTTCGGCTCCCAGTTTCTCCAATTGGCCCACCATGTCGGCACCGGCCATGATGGTGTTCAGCTCGCGGTTCAGCCGCTGCACCACCGCAGGGGGCGTGCCAGCGGGTGCAAACATCCCAAACCAGTTGCTGAAGGCCATGCCCGGCACACCGACCTCGGTGAAGGTGGGCACGCTGGGCAGCGAACTGGAGCGTTTGGCGCCCGTGACGGCCAAGGCCTTCACCCGTCCCGCCTGAATGTGCGTTTGCGCCGAGACGATGCTGTCCATCAAGAAGGTGATCTGGCCGGCAATCAAATCGGACACCACCAGCCCGGTACCGCGATAGGGGATGTGCACCACAAACAGGCCACCGGCACGCCACTTCAGCATCTCGGCAGCCAGGTGCGGGTAGGTGCCTATGCCGCTGGAGCCAAAGTTGTACTTGCCAGGGCTGGCCTTGATTTGGGCGATCAGTTCTTTGGCGGTGCTGGCCTGTGAACCCTGGCCGACCACCAGCACGCTGGGCGCGTTGGCGACGTGGGCCACGGGGGCGAAATCCTTGAACGCGTCATAGGGCAGCTTGGCGCTGAGCGCCGGCCCGATGGAGTGCGTGGAACTGGTGGCCATCAGGATGGTGTAGCCGTCGGGGGCAGCCTTGGCCACCATGTCGCTGCCGATGGTGCCGCCAGCGCCAGGTTTGTTGTCGACCACCACCTGCTGGCCCAACGCGGCTGAAAGCTTCTGCGCAACCAGGCGGCCGATGATGTCGGTGGCACCGCCGGCTGGAAACGGAATCACCATGCGCACCGTTTTGGCTGCCGGCCAGGCCTGCGCGGTAGCGGCTCCGGGACCGCACAAGGCGGCCGTTGCTGCGGCTGCCGCGAATGCCAGAGTGGTTCGTCTGCTGTGGGTCATGGTGCGTGGTGGCCGGTGATGGACGGTAGAAGACGGGTGGATTTCATCAGCCAAGGATAGCAACTGCGCTGGCCACGGCGTTGGCCCGCAGCTCAGCGCGCGCGTTGCTCCACATCCGGGCCACTGCACTGCGCGCTGTAATTAACATAATATACATCGTACACACTTATGAAGACGCGGACGAGGCGCCTCCTGCGCTGCTTCCGCGGGCGTACAGCCCCACCAACATGCAACGATGCAACTTGGGCCTGCAAACGGCCTGGCCCCATCAGACTGGGCAAGGCGCTGCAAAAACAACAACGGCGCCGGCCCTTTGCAGGCACGGCGCCGTTCATCGCACCCGCATGACAGCCTCAGTCGTCGCGGCCAGGCTGTTCTTCGGCATCTTCGACCAACGCGGGGTCGCCGTTGGGGTTTTGCATCGTCACGCGATCCAGCGGTCGGCAATGGTGCCGGTTCAACTGGGCCAGCTTTTCTGACTTCTCCATCGCTGCAATAACGACTTCGGGGTTCAGCATCAGCATGAACGGGTTGTGAGCAATTGTTTGTTCAGACATCCAGAATCTCCAAGAGCTGCGGAATCAACTCTATCGACAACTCTAGGGGTCTACTCAAGGGCCGCCGGGTCGTCCACGTGCCATAAGGCACGTCAGGGTTTGCCTGACAGACCCCAGCGAATTGACCGCTGTTGCCAGCTTGCTTCAGCGCGCCGCTTCGTCCAGTTTGCGTGCCCAGCTCTCGCGGCCGGCCAGGCGGGCAAAGTCTGCGGCACCCAGGTTCTGGTCGTTGCGTGCCTTGGGGCTGGCACCGCGCGCCAGCAGCAGTTGCGCCACCGCTTCACTGCCGTAGCGGCTGGCCATCATCAGCGGCGTGGTCTTGTTGGGCGATTCGGCCTCCAGCGCGGCGCCTTTGTCCAACAGCAGCTTCACCACCGTTTCGAAACTGCTGCTGGCTGCGTAGTGCAAGGGCGTCCAGCCACTGCGGTTGACGGCCGCGCCCTTGTTGATCAGCTCAGCAGCAGCCTCTGCGTTGCCGCGCAAAGCGGCCATCATCAGCGGCGTTTCGCCGGCAGCGTTGGTGGCGTCGGCCTTCAAGCCCTGGTGCGCCAGCAAGGCTTTCACCACCCGCGGCGCCTCTTCGCGCAATGCCACATACAGCGGCAGCTGGCCCTTTTCATCCAGCGTGTTGGGGTCGAAACCAGCCG
>JANNMQ010000428.1:0-2634 GCA_031398045.1 Rubrivivax sp. | reverse complement strand
GCGGTGGCCGAGCGTGTGCAGGCATTGGCGGCCACGGCCAGCAGCGTGCCCAGGCGCAGCGTGTCGGCGTCGATGCGACCGCTGCTGTGCAAGGTGGCCAGCGCAGCCACGGGCGCATGGGCGTCGGCCACGGCCGCCAGCGCCGTGCCCAGCAGCAGGCCGGCATCACCCATCCACTGCTGGGCCTGGCTGACCAGCAGCGCCACCGCGGCCAGCAGCACCGAAACGATCAAGGCCTCACGCAGTCGCAACGGGCCCTGCGTGCGCTCTGGCAGCGCGGCATCAGCAGCAGGGGACGGCGAGGTAGCACCTGCCTCGCCCCCCGCGCCGGTCTGCGCACCTTTGGACAAACGGGCCTGCAGCAGCGCCGTCAACAGCGCTGCCGCAGCGCCAGCCAAGGCCCACGGCAACAAACCGGGCAGCGCCGCCGGTGCCAGTGCGCCCACCAGCAGAATCACCTGCAGCCAGGTGGCGGTGGTGGAAAACATGGCACCGGCCTGGCAGGCGCCGCGTTGCGCCGGCTCGGCGCGGGCGCGCGCTGCCATGGCAGCAATGGTGGCCGTGCTCGACACAAAACCAGAAAACAATCCTGACAGGGCCAAGCCTGCACGTGCGCCCAGCAGCCGCCCTGCCACATGTCCGGCGGCCTGCAGGGTCAGGATCAGCACCATCGTCAGCAGCAAGGTGCGCGGTGCCATGCCGCCCAGCCACACCACCGGATGGGCCGGCGCCAGCGGCATCAGCACCAGTGTCAGCGCCGCCAGCAGCAGCGCGTCGTGCACCTCGGCCTCGCTCAGCATCTGCGTGGCCAGGCGGTGCAGGCGTTCACGCGCCGCCAGCAGCGTGGCCACCACCACGGCGGCCCCTGCACCCAGTGCCGGCTGCTGCACCGACAGCACGCCCACCAGGTAGGTGATGAACAACGCCAGCTCGGTGGTCAGGCCGGGGTCGGGCGCGGCCTGGCCCGCCACACGTTCGCGGCTCTTCCAGTAGGCGGCTGCCGCCAGCAGCGCCACCAGCCCGGCGCCCAGCGCCACCAGGGCCGGTTGCGCCAGCACTTGTGCCACACCACCACCCAGCGCGGCCAGCGCAAAGCTGCGAATGCCCGCGGCTTTGCGGCGGTCACCAAGGCCTTTGCGGCGTTCCCGCTCCAGGCCGATCAGCAGACCGCCGCCCAGCGCGGCCGCCAGACCCAGTGCGGCGCTGTCAGGCAGCATGCGGTCTTGCCCGGCTACAGCTCGACGCTTTCGCCGTAACCCGGCACCCGCACACGCCAGCCCAGTTGGTTCTGGATGTGCGCGCGCAAGGTGTCGGCGGCGTCGGGTTCACCATGCACCACAAAGGTCTGCTGCGGCGGCTGTCGAAGCTGGCGCAACCAGTCCATCAGCTCCACCTGGTCGGCATGGCCCGAAAAGCCCTCCAGCTGTTGCACCTCGGCGCGCACCGGCACCATCTCGCCGTGGATCTTCACCTCGCGCTCTCCGGCCAGCAAGCGCGCACCGCGGCTGCCGCCGACCTGGAAGCCGGCAAACACCAGCGCATGGCGCGCCTGCGGCGCCATGGCCTTCAAGTGGTGCAGCACGCGGCCCCCGGTGGCCATGCCGCTGGCCGAGATGATGACCGACGGATAGCGCGCGCCCACCAGCCGCATGCTCTGCTGCACGGTGGCGACCATGCGCACACCGTCAGCCAGGCTGCGCATCTCGCGTGCCGGCACCCGCAGCAGCTTGGCGTGCTGGCGGTACAGCGCGGTGGCTTCGATGGCCATCGGGCTGTCGACGAATATCGGCAGCTCGGCCGGGATGGCGCCGCTGCGTTTCAGCCGCTGCAACACCAGCAGCAGCGCCTGCGCGCGGCCCACCGCAAAGGCCGGCATCAGCACCGAGCCGCCGCGTTGGATGGTGCGTTGCACGGTATCGGCCAGACGCGCCGCGCCGTCGTCGGCCGGGTGCGTGCGGTTGCCATAAGTGCTTTCCACCAGCAACCAGTCGGCGCGGGTGATGGGCTGGGGCGGCGGCATCAGCAGGTCGTGCTGGCGGCCCAGGTCGCCTGAAAAGACCAGCCGCCGGCCGACGCGCCCGGGTTCTTGCAGCGTGATGGAACAGGCGCCCAGCAGGTGGCCTGCGGGTGTGAATGTCACCGTGTGGCGGGCCACCGTCGCGGCGCGGCCCGGCGGCAGCGGCACCAGCAGCGACAAAGCCCGCTGCGCATCGGCGCGGGTGTACAGCGGCAGCGCCTTTTCGTGGCGGCTGTAGCCGTAGCGGTTGGCGCGGCGGGCGTCTTCTTCTTGCAGGTGGGCGCTGTCCATCAGCAGCACTTTCAGCAATGCACAGGTGCCCGGGCTGGCATGCACGGGGCCGCGGTAGCCGTGGCGCGCCAGCGCCGGCAGCCAGCCGCTGTGGTCCAGGTGGGCGTGGCTGACGACCACCGCGTCCAGCGTATGCAGCGCTTCAGGGTTCAGCCAGTTGCGTTCGCGGTGGGCCTTCCAGCCCTGGAACAGGCCGCAGTCCAGCAAGATGCGGCTGCCGGCACTTTCAACCAGGTGGCGCGAGCCGGTCACACCGTCGGCGGCGCCCAGAAAGTGGATCTTCATGCGCCCAACTCCTGCAGCTTGGCCGACTCCAGTATGCACAC
>JANNMQ010000411.1:0-5318 GCA_031398045.1 Rubrivivax sp. | reverse complement strand
GTCTGGTCGGGTTGTGTGGCCTTTTGCAGCAGCAAGGGCTGGCCGTCGGGCATGTCGCGCCAGCCGTCGCCGTCTTTGTCGACATAACCAAACATGTCCAGCAGCGCCTTGGCTCGGGCCAAGTTGTATTCGCCGTTTTCGCTTTTGAACTTGGGGTCGTAGTTGTTGGTGTTGGGCACCACCGGGCCCTGCGCGGGTATGGCCTGGCCGCGCCGCACCAGGTTGATTTCACGCTCCACATCCACCGCCAGGAAAATGGCCCGGCGCAGCGCCACCTTGTCGGGCGTGTAGCCGCCCACCAGCGGGTGCTCCATATTGAAGAACGTGTACGCTGCGTCAGACCGCACCATGCGGTACCCCTGCACACCCTTTTTAGCCAGGTTCGGTGCCACCTTGCCGCCGGGCAGGGCTTGCTGAATGAAGCTGGCGGGCACTTCGTCCAGCAAGTCCATGTCGCCCTTCAGGAAAGTCAACCAGCGTGGTTGGTCTTCTTCGATGATGGAGATTTCCACGCGGTCAATGATGGGCAGCCTTTTCCCCTTCAGCCGCTTCAGGATGGCCTGGCCCTCGGCGTCGTTGGCGGCAGGTTCGGCGTCGTACAGCACCTCGCGGTATTCGGTGCTGCGCTCCAGCGCAATGAAGCTGCTGCGCCGCCACTGCACCAGTTTGAAGGGCCCGGTGCCCACCGGGTGTGCCGGTATCTTGTCGCCGTAAAACTCGGCCACCTCGCGCGCCACGGCACCGGTCAGGTCGCTGCCGGTCAATGCACTGGTGATGAAGCGCGGGCTCGGGTCCTTCATGCGGAACTGCACCGTGTAGCGGTCCAGCGCGCGCAGGCCCTCTATGGGTTTGTCGTAGTTGAAAGACTGCTTGTTGTCGATGGCTTCTTTGCGCAATTCGGTCAGGCCCAGAAAACCAAAGGTTTCCAGCCAGCTCCAGGCCGGGCTCTTCACAGCCGGGTCGGCAAAACGCTTGTAGCTGTAGACAACGTCTTCGGCCACCAGTTCACGCGCTTTGCCCTTGAAGGCGGCGTCGCTGTGAAAGTAGATGCCGGGCTTGAGCTTTACGGTCCAGGTGCGGAATTCATCGGCTGCCACCGGCATGCCGTCGGCAGTGAGCGGGCGCACCTTGGAAGGCCGGGCCAACGGGTCGTATTGGTACAGCGCCTCAAAGATGTGCGGTGTCACGGTGCGCGAATAGATGTCGCTGATCTGCGCCGGGTCGAAGCCGGTTTCGGCGATGCGAAAGCTGTAGCGGTAGATCTTCTTGGGCGTGTCCGCAGCCGCACCGGTTTGCGCCACAGACGCCGCGCTGGCCAGCAACGCGGCCAGCCCCGCTGCAGCAACGAGCCGCAGTGCCTTCATGGTGCCGCCCCCAGCACCTGCTGGCGCTGCACAGCGTCCACATCCACGTATTTCCAGAAGTCGCGCACAAAGATGTTGCGGCTGTAACCCTGCACCCAGGGCTGCGCCAAGTCGTTGAAGATGCGGTGTACGTGCACTTTGTAGGGCATGTAGGCCACCATGTGTTTCTGTGCCGCCTGCATCAGCGCCATGCGCTCAGGCCCATCAGGCAGTTCACGCTGCTTTTCGTACAAGGTGTTGAAAGCCGGCAGGTTGAAGCGCGCATGGTTGGCGCCTCCTTTGTTGGGGCCATAACCCAGCGCCAGAAACGTGTCGCCATCGGGGGCGCCCGCGCTCCAGCCCACGCCCCACATCATCAGCTTGCCTGCGCGGCTGGCCTTCAGGTTTTCAGGCCACTTGGCAACCTTGAACTCCATCTTGATATTGATGGCGTCCATGTTCTTTTTCCACTGCTCGTTGAGCTGGCGGCTTTGCTGGTCGGGGCTGGTGGAGTATTCCAGCAGCAGCGGCTGGCCGTCGGGTTGGTCGCGCCAGCCGTCGCCGTTTTTATCCACGTAGCCGTGCAAGTCCAGCAACGCCTTGGCGCGCGCGCGGTCAAAAGTGCTCATCTCGGTTTTGAAGGCAGGATCAAACCCCCAGGTCTGCGGCGCCACCGGGCCCTGCGCGGGCACGGCCTGGCCTCGGCGCACCAGGCGTATTTCGCGCTCCACATCCACCGCCAGGCTGATGGCACGGCGCAGCGCTACTTTGTGCGGCTCATAACCACCCACCACCGGGTGTTCCATGCCGAAGTAGCTGAGCGCCACGTCGGCCCGTGGGTAACGCTCCAGATGGATGCCTTTTTTGGCCAGGTGCGGCGCCAGTTTGTTGTTGGGCAACACGCTGGGCGCAAACTCAAACGGCAGCTGGTCCATCAGATCAGCTTCCTGGTTCAGGAAACTCAACCAGCGCGGCTGCGGTTCTTCAATGATGGCAATCTGCACCTCGTCCAGAAACGGCAGGCGCTTGCCCTTGAACTGCTGCGCCACCGCTTGCAAGCGTGCGTCGCCGGCCGGTGCTTCTTCGTTGTAAAGCACCTCGCGGTAACCGGGGTTCTTGGCCAGCACGATGCGTGAACTGCGTTTCCAGCTCTTCAGCTTGTAGGGGCCGGTGCCCACCGGGTGTTCGCCAATCTTGTCGCCGTAAAACTCCACCACCTCGCGCGCCAACGCACCCGTGAAGCTGCTGTCGGCAATGTTGTTTAGAAAACGTGGTGAAGGTGTACCCAGTTTGATCTGCAGCGTGTAGCGGTCGAGTGCCTTCAAGCCTTCAACGGGCGCGTCGTAATCAAAAGGCTTTTTCTCTTCGGTGAGCTTCTTGCGCAGCTCGCTCAGGCCCAGGATCTTGGCGTTTTCCAGCAGATACAGGTTGCCGCTTTTCCAGCGCGGGTCGTAGTGGCGTTT
This sequence comes from Rubrivivax sp., assembly GCA_031398045.1. Lineage (GTDB taxonomy): Bacteria > Pseudomonadota > Gammaproteobacteria > Burkholderiales > Burkholderiaceae_C > Rubrivivax. The sequence continues at coordinate 2,512 of JANNMQ010000411.1, read as the reverse complement.
CAGGCTGTAGACGTAGTCTTGCGCAGTGAGTTCTCTTTTCTGGCCCTTGAATGCCGGGTCGTCGGCGAAGTAGATGCCGGGTTTGATCTTGAAGGTGAAGGTCTGGTAGTTGTCGGTCACCTCGGGCATCGCTACCGCGGTGTTGGCGCGTATGCGAAAGGGCCGCGCCAGGAATTCAAATTCCAGCAGGCCGTCAAAGATGCCGGCTGCTACGGTGCGTGAATACAGGTCGGTGATCTGCGCCGGGTCAAAGGTGGTTTCGGCTATCAGGAAGGCGTACCGAAGCGTCTTGGGGGGCGACGCTGTGGGCGCGGTCTGTGCCTGCAAGGGCAGCGCGGTCAGCGCCGCAGCGGCCAGGCTCAACCACAGCGCGCCGCGTTTCAGGGGGTGGTGCAGGCTCATCGTCAAAAGTCCTCGGGGGTTCAGGGCGCGGGCCGCGTGTCGTCCACGTCCACATGGCGCCAGAAGTCGCGCATGAAAGGGTGCGGCACATAACCGCGCACACGTGGCTGCATCAGCCAGGTGTTGATGTCGTGGCCACTGGCTTTGTAGGGCATGTAGGCCAGGCTGAGTTTCAGGCCCCGCTCGATGAGCGCATCGCGCTCCTGGCCGTCGTGCAGCACGCGCTGCTGTTCGTGAAGGGCGTTGAAGGCCGGCAGGTCAAAACGCGAAGCGTTGCTCTGGCCCTTGTTGGCGCCGTACAGCAAGTCCATGAAGTAGCTGCCGTCGGGTGTGGCCGCACTCCAGCCGGTGGTCCACATCATCAGCTTGCCGGCGCGGCTGGCTTTGTTGTTTTCTGGCCAGGCGCCGATGCGAAAGTTGATCTTCACGCCCACCGCGTCCATCGCTGTTTTCCAGTGGCCCTGCCACTGGCGCGCCAGTTGGCTGGGTTCGGTGGTCAGCTCCAGCACCAGCGGCTGGCCGTCGGGTTGGTCGCGCCAGCCGTCGCCGTTGTGGTCGGTGTAACCAAACAGGTCGAGCAGCGCCTGGGCGCGGACGGGGTTGTAGGCGCTCATCTCTGACTTGAACTGCGCGTTGTAGCCGCTGACCTGTGGCGGCATCACGCTTTGTGCCGGCAGCAGCTGGCCGTGGCGCATCAGCGCAATTTCGCGCGGCGTGTTGTAGGCCAGGGCCAGCGCGCGGCGCAGCGCCACACGCTCAGGCGTATAGCCGCCCACTACCGGGTGGTCCATGTTGAAGTAAACATGGCGTGTGGTGGGGTTGACCACGCGCCGCATCTGCACACCCCGCTTGGCCAGGTTGGGCGCCAATTGGCCGTTGGGCGCGGCTTGCGTGACAAATTCGGCCGGCACCCACAGCAGGTCCAGTTCACCGTTCAAAAACGCCAGCCAGCGCGGCTGCGTTTCTTCGATGATGGCCACTTCCACACGGTCCACCAGCGGCAGCGCGCGCCCACGCAGTTGTTGCGCTATGGCCCTGCCCACGGGGTCGTCGGCGTTGGCTTGTTCGTCATGCACCGTGTGCTGGTGCAGCGGGTTGCGTTCCAGCACGATGCGCGAACCGCGCCGCCAAGCGCTCAGTTTGAAGGGCCCTGTGCCCACCGGGTGCTGCATGGCCGCCTTGGGGTCGGCCTCCACCACCTCACGCGCCACGGCGCCGCTGATGGAGGGCGTAGCCAGCGCGTAGAGCAAGCGCGGCGCCGGTTCGCGCAGGCGAATTTGCAGCGTGTAGCGGTCCAGAGCGCGCACGCCCTCTACGTCAGTGTCGTAAACAAAGGCTGTTTTTGTGCTCAACGCTTGCTGGCGCAGCTCATTCAAACCCAGCAAGCCGGCGCTCATGTACTGAGACAGCGAGGGGCTGCGCACTTTGGGGTCGTAGTAGCGCTTGATGCTGTAGACGTAGTCGGCAGCCACCAGCTCGCGTTTGGCGCCTTTGAAGGCCGGGTCGTCAGTGAAGTAAATACCGGGCTTGATGCGAAAAACAAAACGTGTGTGGTTCTCGTGCACTTCGGGCAGCGCCACCGCAGTGTTGGGCTTCAGGCGCACCGGGCGCGCCAGGTAGTCGTAGGTCAGCAGTGAATCAAAGATGCTGCTGACGAGGGCGGCGGAAACCACATCCGATATCTGCGCCGGGTCGAAGCCACTTTCGGCACCTTGAAACACCACCCGCAACACCTTGGCCGGCTCGGCAGTGGCACGCGGCGTCTGCGCCACGGCCAGGCCGGGGCCCAAGCAGCCGCCCAGCAACAGCGTTGGCGCAAGTACAAGCAGAAGCACAGGCACAGGAATGGGGCTGACCGCAGCACAGAAGTCCAGAATGCGCCAAGTCTAGGGTTGTTGCAGGCACGCTGCCTACTGGCGATGATTCACCGCACGTTCACCAGCCCAGGGGGAATCACCGGCCGCAGGGCCTGGGCACGGCCCCTACACTCAAAGCCGTTTCCCTGAGTGCCAAACACCTCGACCACCCCCCAAACCCATGGCCGCTTACCTGATACGCCGCCTGTGGCAAATGATCCCCACGCTGGCGGGGGTTGTGCTGCTGGTGTTTT
>JANNMQ010000403.1:0-2861 GCA_031398045.1 Rubrivivax sp. | reverse complement strand
GCTTCAACGGCTTCAACGGCTTCAACGGCTTCATCATCCAGTGCCCCACCGACAATGGCGCCAAAGATGGCACTGGTGTCAACCGCCATCTGCGGTGCCAAAGCCAGGTCCTGCGCCGCCACGGGTGCAGCCGCGCGGCGGCTGCTGGCCCTGCGCGCTGGGGTGGCCTTGTTCGGTGGTTCAACGTCCGCTTGCACAGCCCGCGGCGCGCGGGCCCGGCTGGTGCGCGGTGTGCTTGTGGCCCTGCCCACGCTGCGCGACGGGGTTTTTGCGGCGGCACCGCCGCGGTGTTCGATCACCGTGTAGTCGTCATACACGTCTTGCGTTTCGTCGCCCACTTTGCCTTTTTGGCCCACACCACGCACGACGCAGCCTTTTTCGCGCAAGCGATGCACCAGTGGCGCGAAGTCGCTGTCTGAAGAAGCAATCACCACCACATCGGGCCGTTCGGCCAGCACCAGATCGATGGCGTCCACGGCCATCGCGATGTCGGTGCTGTTTTTGCCAGCCGCCAAATTGACCATGGGCTTGATGCCCAGACGCTTGAACGCCGCCTGGTTGGCCACAGCGCTTTCAGCCGTGCAGTAGGCGCGCCGCACATGCAGGCCGCCATGCTGGTTCAGCAGCAACCGCACCGTCTGCTCCATCACGTCCACCGACAAGTTGTCGGCATCAATCAACAGCATCACTCGATCTTGGCTCATACAGCAAACTCCGGCGCGATGAAGTTGCGCAACAGGGACAGGGCGCGCTCAGGCGCATCGGCCACCAGGCCGTGGCCGGCGCCGTCAAATTCTTCGTAGGTCAACCACTGCGGTGGCAGCAACGCGGCAATCTCGCGCTGATTCTCGATGGGCAGCATCGGGTCCAGCGTGCCGCCCATCAGCAGCACCGGGCAGCTGATGCGGTGCAGCTCGGCCCGCAGGTCAAAGTGCTGGGCTTCGCCATCGGCGCGGCTGAACCAGCGCGTGCATTCCGAGGTCAACACCGCACGTTGCAGCGCCTGCGGGTCGGCTGGCGTGCGGTTGTAGTGCGGCAGGCAAATGCGCAGCCAGTCAGCCAGCACCTGCGGGCTGGTATCACCGCCCATCAGGCGCCGCCGCGCCAGCGCACCGGCTTCATCGCCACCCAGCTGTTGAAACAAGTCGACCCGCCGCTGGGTGTGTGCGCCACCACGCGCTGCCGTGTTCATCAAAATCAACTTCCCGGCATGCCCCGGGTGACGCGTGGCGTAGGCCAAAGCCACCATGCCGCCAAAACTGGCGCCCAGCACGATGGGCTTGACGATGCCCAGCGCATCACACAAAGCGCGCACATCGTCGCCCCACTGTGCCAGCGTCCACAGATCTTGCGGGCCGCTGTCGCTGCGCCCATTGCCACGGTGGTCGTAATAAATCAGCTGCGCCACGCTGGCCAGCGGCGTCATCTGCGGCCTGTAGTGCGTGTGGTCTGCGCCCGGGCCGCCGTGCAGCAGCACCACCGTGGGGCGCTGGCGCATCTTCGGTCCTTCAGGCACCCAGCCGGCACCTTCCACGTCGAAGAACAAACGAACACCGTTGACTAACACGTGCATGGTGGGTTCAGCACAGTTGCCAGTTCAGTGTTTCACCAGCGCGCAGAGGCTTGATCAGCGCGTCACCAAAAGGCAAAGTTTCAGGCAAGGTCCATGGAACGCGGCGCAGGGTGACGGTGCCGGCATTGGGCGGCAGGCCATAAAAAGCGGGGCCGTGCAGGCTGGCAAAAGCTTCCAGTTTTTCAAGCGCGCCGGCCGCTTCAAAAGCTTCGGTGTACAGCTCCAGCGCTGCCGGCGCGGTGTAGCAGCCAGCACCACACACGCTTTGTTCCTTCAGTGTCGCGGCATGCGGTGCACTGTCGGTGCCGAGGAAAAACCGGTCACTGCCCGACGTGGCCGCCTGCACCAGCGCGAGACGGTGTTGTTCCTTCTTCAACACCGGCAAACAGTAGTAGTGCGGCCGCAAGCCGCCCATGAACAGCGCATTGCGGTTGTACAGCAGGTGGTGCGCCGTGATGGTGGCGGCAGTGTGTGCACCGGCCGAGGCCACGTACTGCGCCGCCTCGCGTGTGGTGATGTGTTCAAACACCACCTTCAACGCCGGAAAGTCCTGCCGCAGCGGTTGCATCACACGGTCGATGAACACGGCTTCCCGGTCGAAGATGTCGACGTCCGGGTCGGTCACTTCACCATGCACCAGCAGCAGCAGGCCTTCGCGCTGCATCGCCTGCAGCGCGGGGTAGCACTTGTGGATATCGGTGACGCCTGCGTCACTGTGGGTGGTGGCGCCTGCGGGGTACAGCTTCAAAGCCACCACCCCCGCAGCGCGCGCTCGCGCGATTTCGTCGGCTGGCGTGTTGTCAGTCAAATACAGCGTCATCAACGGCTGGAAGTCGCTGCCTGGGCCGGCGGCGGGAAGGGCCGCCAAGATGCGGCTCCGGTAGGCCGCCGCAGCCGCCGCGGTGGTTACGGGCGGCCGCAAGTTGGGCATGACGATGGCGCGCGCAAACTGCCGCGCCGTGGCGGGCAACACGGCGGCCAGGGCGGTGCCGTCGCGCAAATGCAGGTGCCAGTCGTCCGGGCGGCGGATGGTCAGGGTGTCTTGCATAACCGCAGATTGTCACATCGGCGATTTGGGCCGCAGTTGATGCAGCCCACCACGGCATCAATGCTGCAAGATCTTCGACAGAAAGTCCTTGGTCATCGCCGCCAAGGCCGTGGCCTTTGGTGAGGCGCTGAAGCCCGAGTTCAAACTGTATGCGCGGCAGGTCGTCGACAACGCCCGGGCCCTCGCGGCCGTGCTGGTCGAGCGCGGCGCGGCCATCGTCTCGGGCGGCACGGACAGCCA
>JANNMQ010000372.1:0-3379 GCA_031398045.1 Rubrivivax sp. | reverse complement strand
CGCCGCTGGCGGCCACGGTGGTGGCGCGGTGGCCACGCAGTTCAGGGGACCGGTGCAGCCAGGCCAGCGCCGTGCCGGCCGGCTTCAGCAGCAGCTGCCACAGCACCAGAAGCAGCATGGCCAGCCCGGCGCCAGCGTGCCACTGTGCAGCCAGCAGCACCAACAGGGCCGTCATGGCCACGCGGTAGGCCAGCGCCAAGGGCGCGTACAACCACAGCCACAGCGCTTCGCCGCGCGACAGGGCACCAAAACGCAGGTGCTGCAGGCGCAGCACGCGGCGCTTGAACTGGGTCAGCCACCAGCGGTTGCTGCGCAAGGCCAGGTTGGGCAGCTCGGCGGCGTCGCACAGCAGGTGATAGCCGTCAAACCGCATCAAGGGGTTGCCGTTGACGAGCAGCGTGGACAGCGCGCCGATGAACACCACCGCGAAGGCGGCGTCCTTCACCAAGCCCGGTTCAGCCAGCAGCATCACCGGCAGGGCGGCGCTGGCCAGCAGCAGTTCCACGGCGATGCCGGCGCCGGCCACGGCCATGCGTTTGTGTTTGCTGGTGAAAGCAGTGGATGCCGATGCGTCGACATAGGGCACCGGTGTCAACATCATCAGCGTCACACCCATGTCGTGCACCGCGCCGCCATAACGTTTGACGGCAAAGGCGTGGGCCATCTCGTGCAAGGTTTTCATGGCCGGGTAGACCAGCCACATCAGCATCAGCATGCGGCCGCTGGCACCTTCTTGCTGGGCGTGTTGCACCACGGTTGTTGCGTTCAGCAGCAACAGCAGTGCACCGGCCAGCAGCAGCGCGCCCCACAGCCAAGCCACGGTGGCACCGAACAGCGGCGCCACACGGTGCAGGTGGCGCGTCAAAAAAGCGTCGGGGTTCCACAGCGGCACCCGAAAGGCCAGCGGGTTCAGGCGCGCGCGGCTGTGCTGGGCTGCCGTGCGTGTGTAAGTGCGTGCCAGGGCCGCCACATCGGGCGTGACGTCGCCGGCAAACAGGTTGGCCGCAAAGGCTTGCGCGAACACGCGGATGGCCTCGCCCTGCGTCGGCGCGTCGTCGCCCAGCGCAGCCACGCGGGCAGACCACAAGGCGTCGATGGTGGTCTGGCCGTCGCAAGAACCGATCAGTGCATAGGCCAGGTCGTTGAAACGGTGGTGGCGGCCTGACAGCGGGTCGGTGAGCATGAACCAGGTTTCGCCGCGCAGCTGGTGGCGCGAAACCCGCACGCCGCTGCGCAGGCGCGGCTTGATGTGCGCCAGGCGGTACCAGTCGGGCGACAGCAGGGGCGGTTTTGGCAGTGGCTGACTCACTTACAGCAAGCTCCGTTCGGGCTGAGCTGGTATCTCCGACTGTCCTGATACCGATTCGCGTTCAAACGTATAGAAACCGTTAGGGCTGAGCTTGTCGCAGCCCTGGCGTACCACCAGGGCTTCGACAAGCTCAGCCCGAACGGAAGATGGGGTGCTGTCCATTTGGAGAACTTCAACGGGCTGCTGGCTTCAGCCCAGCAAACGCCAGCTGGTGCGTTGCAGCCAGTGGCTGGCGCGTTGCCAGTACACGGCGCCCAGCGTGCTGGGTTCGATGTCGATGCGCACCACACCGCGCAGCCCAGGGCGCAGCGCTGGGGTGGCGCTGCTGCCGCCAGCAGCCGATGCTGCATCGGCTGGCAGTGCATCCACTTCAAACACATTGCCCTGTTCCAGCGCCGTGGCCACGGGTGCGATGCGCTGCACCGTCAAGGGCACGCTGTGCCCCACCAGCGCACCAAACATCACCTGCGCTTGCTGGCCCACTTGCAGCCGCGCGATGTCTTGTTCGTCGACCTCGGCGACGATGCGAAAACGCTGGTCGGGTGCCACCGTCATCAATTCCTGCCCCCGCTTGACGGGGCTGCCCACGGCCTGCGACCAGTCGCCCGACAGCACCACGCCGTCCAGCGGCGCGGTGATGCGCGTGCGCTCGATCTGCCGCTGCACCAGGTTCAGCTGCGCCTGCGCTTGTTCAAACTTGGAGCGCGCCACCACGATGGTGGCCGCTTCGTCCTGCGTCAAAGCCTCGCGGTACACCTTGTCCAACTGCGACGCTTCAGCGGCCCATTTGTCGCGTTCCAAGGCCAGGTCGCGGTCTTCCAGGCGCAGCAGCAACTGGCCGGCTTTCACCACCTCGCCGGGGCGCACGGCCACACTGTGCACAAAACCGTCTACCGGTGCGGCCACCACCCGCTGGCCGGCACCCTCCACCCGCGCGGGTGCCACCACACGCAGGGTGGTGGGCCAGAAGGCCAAAGCCACCAACAGCACCGCGCAGCCCGCGGCCACCAGCGCTGGCGTGCGCAACATCAGCGGCCCAAGAGGCCAAAGAGGCCCAAGAGGCCCAAGCGGCCCAACAGGTCCGATGCGCCGGCCCGGTGGCGCCACCGCGTCGGCGATGCGTCCGCCCACCGGCTGGTTCAAGCGGTGTTTCAGTTCCAGCAGCGGGCCGATGAAGCTGGCAGCGTCCTTGGCCGTTTCCAGTGTGTGCAGGTCAATGCCTTCGCGCCTTTCCAGCAAGAAGGCGCCAAACAGCCGGCCGCGGCTGATGATGGGCACGGTGCAGATGGGCAGGCGGCCGTTGTGACGCGCCAGTTCGGCATGGGCCAGCGTCAGCCCGGGTGCGCTGTTGCGTGGCATCGGGTGCACGATCAGGTTGTGCTGGTCCAGCGCCTCGTGCATGGCCGCTGCCAGGCAGCGCACCAGCTGCTGCTGCTGCTGGATGTCGCCGCCGTGCGACAGCGCAGCCACGCGCACCCGGCCCTGGTGGTGAAAACCCACGCTGACACGGTCGCAGCGCAGCAGTTGTGCCATCTCCGTCACCACCGCGGTGGCGGCGGCGCCAAAACGCTCGTGCTCCAGCGCCCGCGCCTGCAGGCGCAGCACGCCACCGCTGCGCGACAGCTGTGGCAGGGGCGCAGGGGCGCCCACCAACCCAGGTTGCCCGGGTGGCCCGGTTGAACCGGGTGCAGGGAGCTGGGATGTGGGTGCTGGCTGCTGGGTGTCAGCGCGGGCGGTGTCGGCTGCAGGCTGCGCCATTGGTCACGGGCGAGCGTCGCGTCCGGGGTCTTTGTACATACCTGGGATGGTGCCCAAGCGCCCGCACGGCCCGTGCGCGGAATAGCTTGGGCAACGGTGGCCTTATCCTCGCTGGCACCCGTTTTTCAGCCTGCAGCCTGCAAAGGAGAACCTCGACCATGACCCCCCACCGTATTGCAGCCATTGCCGGCGACGGCATAGGCACCGAAGTGGTGCCCGAAGGCCTGCGTGTTTTGGACGCCGCAGCGCGCCGTTTTGGCATCTCGCTGGAGGTGGACCATTTCGACTTCGCCAGCTGCGCCTATCACTCCC
>JANNMQ010000367.1:0-1970 GCA_031398045.1 Rubrivivax sp. | reverse complement strand
CCAGTTCGTGCGACAGTGGGCTGTGCTCAGATCGGCTTCAAGCCGCCCTTGAACTGCTCTTTCAGCAGCTCGCCGGCGAGCGGCGGAAAGCTCAGCGTCGGTTCGGGCACGGCCAGATCGGGCAAGCCGTCCAGCAAGTGGCGTATCAGCGCCAGCCGGCCGCGCCGCTGGTCGTTGAAGTCCACCAGCGTCCACGGCGCGTGCTCGGTGTGTGTGGCCTTCAGCATGGCGTGGCGGGCCGCCGTGTAGTCGGCGTACTTCTCGCGTGCCTTGAGGTCGATGGGGCTCAGCTTCCAGCGTTTCAGAGGGTCTTCCAGGCGCTCGGCAAAGCGCTCTTCCTGTTGTGCCTGGTCCACCGTGAGCCAGTACTTGAAGAGCAGGATGCCGTCGTCGACCAGCAACTTCTCGAACACCGGCGCTTGTTTCAGGAAGGCCTGGGTTTCGTCTTCGGTGCAGAAACCCATCACACGCTCAACACCGGCGCGGTTGTACCAACTGCGGTCGAACAACATGATCTCGCCGGCCGCCGGCAGGTGCTGCACGTAACGCTGGAAGTACCACTGCGTGCGCTCACGCTCGGTGGGTTTGGGCAGCGCCACGACATGGCACTGGCGTGGGTTCAGCGTGTCGGCGATGGCGCTGATGACGCCGCCCTTGCCCGCGGTGTCACGCCCTTCGATGACAACCAGAACCCGCTTGCTCGTGTGATGCACCCAGTTGGCCATCCGGTTGAGCTCCAGCTCGAGCGGCGCCAGCTTCTCGTAGTAGGCCGATTTGCCCAGTTTGTCGTCGGTCGGCTCGCCTTTCTTGGCTGCCTTGCTGTCAGCCTTGATGTCCGCCGTCTTATCGGCCTTGTTGTCCACCTTGTTACGCTCTTTGCTGCCCATGGATGTGTCCTCGTTCACGGCCGCTGTGCCAGCGGCATCGGTGCTTCAGCATAAGCCGGTTCGCCGCTGCGGCGCGCACCGCCGCCAAACCCACGGCCCGAGTTGCGAGTGGCGCGCTGCTGCAGTCGCAGCCAGCCGCCTGTCGATAACGGACACTGAGGACTTGGCCGCTTTGCCAGGACCAAAGGGCTTATCCAATCCCCGTTCCCAAAGCGGCGCACCCAATCACGGCACCCAAGGAAAAGCCCCGCGGACACACGGTTGGCGTCGCGGGGCTCTTGGCAAGACGGTCAGCGCGGCACTTGCCGCGCCGGGCTTAGCGTTTGCGCAGCTTCTGGATGGCCGCCAGCTGCGCAGCCATGGTGGCAAATTCGCTTTGCGCAGCCGCCAGGTCGATGTCGCTCTTGGCATTCTTCATTGCTTCTTCGGCATGCTTCTTGGCATCGGCCGCCTTGGCCTCGTCCAGGTCCTTGCCGCGGATGGCGGTGTCGGCCAGCACCGTCACCGTGCCCGGTTGAACCTCCAAGATGCCGCCAGCCACAAAGACAAACTCTTCGGGGCCTCCGTCGGCACGTTGGATGCGCACCGCGCCGGCCTTGATGCGCGTGATCAGCGGCGTGTGGCGCGGCAGAATGCCCAGCTCGCCGTTTTCGCCCGGCAGCGCAACAAACTTGGCTTCACCACTGAAGATGTTTTCTTCAGCAGAAACTACGTCGACGTGAATGGTGGCCATGCGGTTTCCTCAATCTGAAGAAGGTTCAAGAACCAAGCAGACGGGTGTCTGGCAAGGCGCCACGCGGAAGCGCACTCCCGTGCGCTGAGCATGGCAACGCCGCCAGGCGCCCGTATGCGCCGGTTATTGAATTTTCTTGGCTTTTTCGAAAGCCTCGTCGATCGTCCCGACCATGTAGAACGCCTGCTCAGGCAGCGCATCGCACTCGCCGTTGACGATCATCTTGAAGCCCCGGATGGTCTCTTTCAGCGGCACGTACTTGCCCGGGCTGCCGGTAAAGACCTCGGCGACGTGGAAAGGCTGGCTCAGGAAACGCTGCATCTTGCGTGCGCGGCTGACCGCCAGCTTGT
>JANNMQ010000304.1:0-16639 GCA_031398045.1 Rubrivivax sp. | reverse complement strand
CGGCAAGCCGCACAGAGGCGCGTGACCGCGCCATGGCGATGCTGGAGGCGGTGCAAATCCGCGACACGGACCGCGTGTTCCGCGCCTTTCCGCATGAATTGTCAGGCGGCATGGGCCAGCGGGCGATGATCGCGATGATGCTGATCGCCGGGCCCGAATTGCTGATCGCCGACGAGCCGACATCGGCGCTGGACGTGACGGTGCAGCTGCAGGTGCTGGGCATCCTGGACGGGTTGGTGCGCAACCGTGGCATGGGCCTGATCCTGGTGTCGCACGACCTGCGGCTGGTCGGCAGCTTCTGCGACCGCGTGTTGGTGATGTACGCGGGCCGCGTGGTGGAAGAACTGACTGCAGACGAGCTGCATCGCGCACAACACCCCTACACGCAAGGGCTGCTGAACTGCCTGCCGCAGCTGGGTGCCAATCGCCACCCCTTGCCCACGTTGGACCGCCAGCCTGCCTGGTTGCTGTGAACATGGCCGCCACAGCGCAAAACAGCACACACAGCCTGGGCCTGCAAGTGCAAGGGCTGACGGTGATATTTGACGGCTTTACGGCCGTGGACAACGTGTCATTTGAAGTCGCACCCGGTGAAAGCTTCGGCATCGTGGGTGAGTCGGGCTCGGGCAAAAGCACGGTACTGCGTGCACTGTGCGGCTTGGCGCCGCGCGCGGCGGGGCAGGTGGCCCTGACGGGCACCACAGCATCTGCACAGCCTGGCAGCGTGGCCTGGCGGCGGCAGGTGCAGATGGTGTTTCAAGACCCCTACGGCAGCCTGCACCCGCGCCAGACGGTGGACCGTATCCTGGCCGAACCCCTGGCCATCCACGGCATGGGCGACGCCGAGGCGCGCATCACCCGCGCGCTGGACGAAGTGGGCCTGGGCAGCGGTTTTCGGTTCCGTTACCCGCATCAGCTTTCAGGGGGCCAGCGCCAGCGCATTGCGGTGGCGCGGGCCCTGATCTTGCAACCGCAGGTGCTGCTGCTGGATGAGCCCACTTCGGCACTGGATGCATCGGTGCAGGCCGAAGTGCTGAACCTGCTGGAGGCGCTGCGGGCGCAACGCGGTTTGAGCTTTGTGATGGTCAGCCACGACCTGGCGGTGGTGACCCATCTGTGCCAGCGGCTGCTGGTGATGCAGCGCGGCAAGGCGGTGGAAACCTTGGCCGCTGCCGATCTGGCCGCGCACCGTGTGCAGGCAGACTACACGCGCAGCTTGATGCAGGCGGCCCTGGGTTTTCAACGGCAGTAGGGTTGAATTTATGAACAGCACCGACGTCATCGTCATCGGAGCCGGGGTCATCGGCAGTTCGGTGGCTTTCCATCTGGCCAGGCTGGGTGCTGGCCGCGTGTTGGTGCTGGACCGTCTGCAAGTGGGTGCGGGTACCACGTCGCAGTCCTCAGGCATTTTGCGTACGCATTATTCGGTGTCGCAGAACGTGGAATTGGCGCTCGCCTCTTGGCAGGTTTTCAACAACTTTGCTGCGTACCTGCAAGACGACGAAGCCTCGGCAGGGCTGGTGAAGTGTGGTTATCTCATTGCCTCACCACCGGGGCCCAAGCTGCAAGCCTTGCGCAGTGCGCTGCAAGGCCAGCGGCAGTTCGGCATCACGGTACAAGAGCTGGACGCCGCGCAGGCGCACAGCCTGCTGCCGATTGCGCGCTTCGACGACGCCGCACTCATCGGCTTTGAACCCGAGGCCGGTTTTGCCGACGCCTATCTCACCGCCACTGCATTTGCACGCGGCGCGCGGCGCTTGGGCGTGACCATCATGGAAGGCGTTGAAGTGCAACAGCTGTTGCACACCCAAGGTCGTGTCACGGGGGTGCAGACCTCGAAAGGCAGCTTCCGGGCTGCGGTGGTGGTCAGCACGCAGAACATCTGGGCGCGAGACATCGAACGCTGGACCGGCATAACGTCACCCGTCATCGCCGAACGCCACACGGTGCTGGCGCTGCAGGGGCCGTTGCCTTACACCTACCAGATGCCGGTCTACAAAGACCTGGGCTCAGCCGGCATGCTGTACTGCCGCAGTTATGGCGGTGTGCAGATGCTGGTCAGCGAAGGCACCGCCGGCCAGGTGCTTCCGGCGCCTGACAACGAACAAGGCGATGTGTCGATGGATCATGTGGTGGGCGTGGGTACCCAGGTGGCCAGCCGCTTCCCTTCGTTTGAAACTGCCGGCCTGGCGTCTTCCTGGACCGGCGTTTACGACGTCACCCCCGACTGGAACCCGGTGCTGGGCCGGTTGCCCGGTATGCAGGGCCTGGTGGTGGGTTATGGATTTTCAGGGCACGGCTTCAAGCTGTCACCCGCCGTAGGACGCGTGTTGGCACAGGATGCGCTGGGGCTGCAGACCGACGTGCCGCTGGCGCCCTATGCGCTGGAACGCTTCCGCAAGGGCGCTTTGCTGACCGGACGTTACGGCGTGGGTGCGGTGTCCTGATGCGATGCCAGCTGCACGAAGCAGTGAAGCCCGGTTTTCAGCTTCCTTTTGCTCGATAAACACCTGCTCGATAAACACCTGCTTGATAAACACCAGCACGACAAACACCTGCCACATGAACACACCCACCTTCCAGACACTGCAGCTGCACACCGCAGACGGCATCACCACGCTGACGCTGAACCGCCCCGACAAGCTGAACGCCTTCAATACGCAGATGCGTGATGAGCTGATCGCCGCCATCGACCACACCGACGCCAACGACGACGTGCGCGCTGTCATCGTCACCGGTGCCGGGCGTGCATTCTGTGCCGGTGCCGACCTGTCCACGGGCGGTGCCACTTTTGACTATGCCAAGCGCCAGGACGAAGCCCGCGAAGCGCAGCGTGTGGGTGATGTCTACCGCGACGGGGGCGGCCTGGTGACGCTGCGATTGTTCAACAGCCTGAAGCCGGTGATTGGCGCCATCAATGGCGCGGCGGTGGGCATCGGCATGACGATGCAGCTGCCGATGGATGTTCGCCTGGCTTCCACCGACGCGCGCTTCGGCTTTGTGTTTGCGCGCCGCGGCATCACACCCGAGGCCGCATCCAGCTGGTTTTTGCCGCGCCTGGTGGGCATGCAAACTGCATTGGAATGGTGCATCAGCGGACGCATTTTCCCGGCGCAGGAAGCGCTGGAACGTGGCCTGGTGCGCGCCGTGCATGCACCGGCTGATCTGCTGCCGGCCGCCCGTGAACTGGCCCTGCAGATGACCCAACACAGCGCGCCGGTGTCGGTGGCGCTGACGCGCCAGATGCTGTGGCAGATGGCTGGGGCCGCGCACCCGATGCATGCACACCGCGTCGACAGCCGGGCCATCCAGTCGCGCGGGCAGTCGGCCGATGCACGTGAAGGCATCGCGGCTTTTCTAGAAAAACGAGAAGCAAGCTGGCCAGACGCGGTCAGCCGCAACATGCCGGCTTTTTACCCCTGGGGTGAGCCGCTGCCGTTTGAATGAAGCGGCAAGTTGCCCGGAGAATGCTCAGTTCCGCCTGCCCCCGGGCATAAACGCTCACCTGGGTACCCGCGGGCTGCGACGGGCAGGTTAATAAGCGCCCGACTGCGTGGTGCCAGCTTGCGCCCGCATGGGCCCCAACAGTTCTTGCGAACCTGCTGCCAGCAGCCGCGCGTCAGAGCCCAGCGTGACGAACCTGAAGCCCATCTTGATGCGCGCCTGCGCCACGTCGGGCCGGCCGTTGTGGATGCCAGCCACCACACCATGCGCCTTGGCGCGTGCGCAGATGTGTTCGATGGCTTGCTGCGCTTTGGGGTCGACATCGTCAAACACCGGCTTGCAGCCGAGCGACAGTGACAGGTCGGACGGGCCGATGTAGATGGCGTCCAGGCCTTCGACGCTGAGGATGCTGTCCAGGTTGTCCAGCGCCTGGGCCGTTTCGATCATCGCAAAGGTGACAATGGTTTGGTTGGCGTGCTGCGGATAGTCGGCACCGCCGTAAATGCTGGCGCGCACGGGGCCGAAGCTGCGGGTGCCTTGTGGTGCGTAGTGTGTGTAGTGCACCAGTTTCTGCGCGTCTTCGCGGGTGTTGACCATCGGGCAGATGACGCCGTAGGCACCCGCGTCCAGCACCTTCATCAAGATGCCCGGCTCTAGCCACGGCACCCGCACCACTGGAACGGTGGCGGTGGTGCTGATGGCCTGCAGCATCGGCACCAGCGCGCTGTAGTCGATCATACCGTGTTGCAGATCTATCGTCAGGCTGTCCCAGCCTTGGTGCGCCATCACCTCGGCGCTGAAGCTGTTGGGTATGGCCAGCCAGCCGTTCACGGCGGCTTTGTCTTCAGCCCAGAGTTGGCGCAGGCGGTTGGGTCTCATGGGGGGGTGCTCCTGGTTGGCTGAACGGAGTGGCTACGAAGTCTGGTGCATCGAATCTATCGTGCCTTGGCCGCCGGCGGGTCCAGCGGGAAGGCCGTGCATCCCAACTGGCGGCTGATGTCGCGGCTGGCGTTGCGCAGTTCGGCCACCAGTTCGGGTTCACGCGCGGTGTCGTAGCGGAAGGTCGGGAAGCTCACGCTCATGCCGGCCACGGCCTGGTTCAGGCGGTCGAAGATGGGTATGGCGGCGCAGCGGATGTGGTCGTCGAACTCTTCCCGGTCCTGCCCGAAGCCCTGGTCCAGCGTGCGCTGCAGTTCCACGTTGTAGTCGTCGCGGTTGGTGATGGTTTTTTCGCGGAAGCGCTTGAAGTCACAACCCTTCAGGATGGTGTCGCGGCGCGCCGGGTTTTCCCACGCCATCAGCACCTTGCCAATGGCCGTGCAGTGCAGCGGCGCACGCCGGCCCACGCGTGAATACATGCCCAGCATGTGGCGGCTGTCCACCTTGTGCACATAGATGATTTCGCTGTCGATCAGCATGCCCAGGTGCACCGTTTCGCCGGTGGCATCAGACAAGCGCTGCATGTGCGGCTTGGCCAGTTCCACCAGGTCGGGGTATTGCAGCGCCTTGGCGCCGATCTCGAACACCTTCATGGAAAGGCCATAACGTTCGCTGTCCACTTGCTGGCGTACATAACCCAGCGTCTTCATGGTCTGCAGGAACCGGTACACCGTGGCTTTGGGCATGGCCAGCCGCACCGACAGTTCGCTGATGCCGGTTTCGTTGCGTTCTGAGAGGGCTTGCAGGATGGCAAACACTTTCAAAACCGCGGCCACGGATTCGGGTTGCCGGGCGTCGTACGTGTCGTCGTCCATCTTGTTTCGATTCGTTCGGTCTGCTGTTTCAACTATTGTGTACCGGCTGGCACGGGTGCCCAATCACGGAGCAACCGTGGTTTGATGCGCAGGTTCAGGTGCAGCGAGTGGAAGGGTCGATCAGCCCTTGATGCCCAGCTGCGTGACCAGGGCCTTGAACAAGTCGTTGTCGCGTTTCATCTGTGCGCGGAAGGTCTCGGCGTCGGCATAGGCCTGGCCCATGCTCAGGCGGTCCAGCGTGTCGCGCACGGCGCTGTCTTCGGCGCACTTGCGTGCCGTCTCGGCCAGCACCGCCAGCACATCGGCCGGTGTGCCTTTGGGCGCGGCCAGGCCACGCCAGGTGCCGATGGACAAATCAACCCCGCGTTCCTTCAGCGTCGGCACGTTGTCGAAACCTTTCAGCCGACGGTCGGCCATCACGGCCAAGGTTTTCAACTTGCCGCCGCTCACGTAGGTGGCCACTTCGCCGGGGCTGACCGCCACCGCGTCCACATGGCCACCCATCAGCGCCAGCACCGCAGGCGCCGCGCCACCAAAGGGGATGGGGTTGAAGCGCACGCCCACTTTTTGCTCCAGCGCCGCATGGGCCAGGTGCCAAATGGAGCCGTTGCCCGAATTGCCCATCTTGACGTCGCCCGGCTTGGCTTTGCTGGCGGCCAGGAAGTCTTCGATGCTGTTCCACGGCGCGTCGGCACGCACGGTGATGGCGGCCGGGTCGGCATTCAGGCGCGCGATGGGCGCGAAGTCCTCAAAGCTGAGTTTGCTCAGCCCCAGGTGCGGCACGATCACGATTTCAGCAAACACCACGGCCAGTTTGTAGCCATCAGGGCGGGCATTGATCATCTCGCCGTGGCCGATCATGCCGCTGGCGCCAGGCCGGTTGATCACCGTGAAAGGCTGCTGCGGCAGGTGTTTGCGCGCCGCTTCGGCAAAGGCGCGCGCCAGTACGTCGGTGCCACCACCGGCACCCGCCGGCACCACCAGTTCAATGGGGCGGCTGGGGTAAGCGCCGGCCTGTGCGCGCACGGCACGGGGTGCAGCGCTGGCCAATGCGGCCAGTGCCGATAGGGCTAACAAGGTGCGGCGGTTGATGCGTGTGGTGTTCATGGGGGTGTCTCTCCTGGTGGAGGGGGGCGTGTGGGTCGGGTTTGGTGATGGCCCGTGGCACATCGTCGGCTGCGGCCGGGCAGGGTCAGACCAGCAAATCGGCCATGCTGGCCGCGCCCAGCACCGCGCCGCGATGCTGCACCACGCGGGCGGCCAGCCGGTTGCCAGTGGCGGCGGCGTCCACCGCAGAGGCGCCGCCCAGGCGAGACGCCAGGTAAGCGCCTGCAAAACTGTCGCCGGCTGCGGTGGTGTCCACCACCCGCACCACGCGTTCGGTGGGCACGCAGGCCACAGGCTGGCCGGCGCAGCGCACCAGCGTGGGCTGGGCGCCGCGCTTCACCACCAGCTCGGCGCAGGGCAGGGTCAGGGTGCGTTGCAGTTGGGCTTGCGCATGAGGTTCGGACCACAGCGCCTGTTCGTCGTCCAGCGTCATCAAAGCCAGCGTGGCCACTGCGGTGGCTGCTGTGAAGGCGGCTTGCGCCTCGGCGGTGCTGGGCCACAGGCGGGGCCGGTAGTTGTTGTCAAAAGCCACCATGCCGCCCCCGGCGCGCACCTGCGCGGCCACCTGCAGCAGCCGCTGGCGTCCGGCAGGCGGCAGGATGGCCAGGCTGATGCCGCTGAAGTACAACGCGCCGATGTGGCCGGCCTGCTGCTCCAGCGGTGTCTGGCCCTCGGCGGTGTCGAAATAGGCACGCGCCGCGGACTGGTCGCGCCAGTAACTGAGGCGACGTTCACCGCTGTCGTCGACTTCAATCAGGTACAGCCCCGGCAACCGGCCCGGCAGCCGGCGCACCAATGTCGTGCCCAGGCCGTCGGCTTGCCAGCGCTGCAGCAGGCCGCTGCTCAAGCTGTCGTCACCCAACGCGGTGGCGTAGTGCACTTTCAGGCCCCGCCGCGCACCGCAGCGTGCTGTGTAGACGGCGGTGTTCAGGGTGTCGCCCCCGTAAGTCTGCTGCATGGTGCCAAAAGCGGTGCCCTGCAGTTCCAGCATGCATTCGCCGAACGAAACCACCTGCAGGTCTGCGGGTTTTGCGTTCACCCTGGATTCCCCTAGCTATTTTTGGAACATCGTTTCGATATTCTATAAAGGCTGGTCCGAATCGACACCCGCAGCGACCCTAACCCTCCTTGCCCCAAGCCATGACTGTGACTTTTCAGAATCTGCTGTTGACGGGTGCAGCCGGCACGCTGGGTCGTGCGCTAGCGCCAAATCTGCAGGGACTGGCGCACCGTTTGCGCGTGTCTGACCTGCCCGGTGCGCTGGCCCGAGCTGGCCTGCCGCGCGGCGTGGACGTGCAGCCCTGCGACCTGGCCGACGCGGTGGCGGTGCACCAGCTGCTGCAGGGTGTGGATGCTGTGGTGCACCTGGGCGGCATCAGCGTCGAAGGGCCGTTTGAACCCATTCTGCAGGCCAACATCCGTGGCCTGCACAACCTGTATGAAGCCGCGCGCCGCCATGGCGTGAAGCGCATCGTGTTTGCCAGCAGCAACCATGTCACCGGCTGCTACCCGCAGGCGCAAACCGTGTCGCCCCAAGACCCGCCGCGGCCCGATGGCAACTACGGCTTGAGCAAGCTGTTTGGCGAAGGCATTGCCAGCCTGTACTGGGACCGCTATCAGATAGAAACCGTCTGCCTGCGCATCGGCACCGCCACCCCGGCGCCGCCCGACAAACGCGGCCTGTCCACCTGGTTGAGCCTGCCCGACCTGGCACGTTTGGTGACGTGCGCGCTCACCGCGCCGGGTGTGGGATTCCTGGTGGCCTATGGCATTTCAGCCAACACGCGGCGTTTCTACGAGACCGAAGCCGCCTGGGCGCGGCTGGGTTTTGTACCGCAAGACAACGCCGAAACCCATGCCACGCAGGTGCAGCACCTGCTTCAGCCTGAAGGGCCACAGCGCCGGCTGCAAGGTGGCGCCTTCATGGGCGTCGGCCCTTTTGACGACCCGACTCTTTCGAACCCAAACTGAACCCTTGAGGAGACCCGAATATGAATCGGCGCCATGGGTGCCAACCCCTCGCCGATGCCCATCGGCGAGGTCTACACCGGCCTGAAAACCGGCCTCATCGACGCGGCTGAAAACAACATCCCCAGCTACGACGGCTTCAAGCACTTTGAAGCGGTGAAGTTCTATTCAGGTACCGAATACAGCATGGCGCCCGAGATGCTGCTGATGAGCAAAGCCGTGTTCGACAAACTGCCCAGAACCGAACAAGACATGGTGCGCGCGGCGGCCAAAGAAAGCGAGGCCTTCCAGCGCAAGAAGTGGGACGAACAGGAAGCCAAGAGCCTGGCGGTGGTGAAAGCTGGCGGCGCAGAAATCATTGAAGTGGACAAGGCCAGCTTCCAGGCCGTGATGGCTCCGGTGTACGCCAAGTTCATGACCACGCCCGACCTGCAGCGCTTGGTGAAGGCGGCCCAGGAAACCAAGTGACCGGTCTGGCGACGGGCCGCCGCAAGCCGGACACCCCTCTCGGGGGGGGGCGCTGCCACCGTCTCAGCAGTCGGCGTGGGCGCACCTTTTTACCCGCACCTGCGCGGCGCTTTCCAAAGCCGCGCTGGTGCTGGCTGTGTGCGGCCTGATCGCGCTGATCCTGTGTGTGCAGTACCAGGTGGTGGGACGTTATGTCTTCAACGACACCCCCACCTGGGCCGAGGCGCTGGCCATGCTGCTGGTGCTGTTTGTCACCGCCTTTGGTGTGGCGATGGGTGTGCGGAACGCGGGGCACATCGGGCTGGAATCGATGATTGCGCTGCTGCCTGAAAGCTGGCGCCTCAAGTTTGAAATCCTGATCCATGCTTTTGTGTTTGCCGGTGAACCGATGCTGTATGGCGGCATTGCCGAACGCATCGTCAAGTTTGCCAACAGCCTGGTGGGCCATGTGCGCGGTGGCCTGGGCATGAGCAATGTGATCGGCTGCACACTCTTTGGCGGCATTGCCGGCAGCCCGCTGGCCGATGTGTCGGCGATGGGCAGCGTGATGATTCCGCTGATGAAAAAAGAAGGCTACCACGCAGACTACGCGGTGAACGTGACCACGCATGCGTCGCTGGTGGGGGCCTTGATGCCCACGTCGCACAACCTCATCATCTTCACGCTGGCCACCACCGGCATCGCCAGCGTCAGCGTGTTCAGTTTGATTCTGGCCGGCGTGATACCGGCGCTGCTGCTCACGCTGGCCAACTTGGTGGCCGCCTACTGGGTGGCGGTGAAACGCGGCTACCCCACCCACGGCGTGTTTCCGGGCTGGGGGTGGTGTTGGCCACATTCTTGACCGCATTGCCAGGTTTGTTGATCGTGGTCATCATCCTGGCCGGCATCTTGAGCGGCGTGTTCACGGCCACCGAATCGGCCGCCACGGCGGTGTTCTGGGCTTTGTTCATCACCACGCTGGTGTACCGGTCCTTGAGCTGGCCGCACTTTTTGAAAGCCTGCGCAAAAGCCTGCAAAACAACGGGCGTGGTGCTGCTGCTCATCGGCATCATGTTGCTCATCAACTGCGCTTTGGGCTTGAACACACCGCCGGTGGGAACGGTGCAGTTTGTGGGCTGTGCCATCGGCGGCATCAGCGTGGGTGAGGTGATGAAGTCCATCCTGCCGTTTTATGGCGCGCTGGTGGCCACCATGATGCTGGTTACTTATGTGCCTGCATTTTCGCTGTGGCTGCCAAGTCTGTTCAAATGAGCGTTATGTTTACAGCCAACTTGCGTTTGCCCGACCCCCGCATCCGCGTGCTGGACGACCAGTTTTTGGCGCTGCGTCTGCTGTCGGGCACGGTGGAGCAGCTGGCCACCGGCTTTTACTGGGCCGAAGGGCCGCAGTGGTTTGGTGACGGGCGTTACCTGCTGTTTTCAGACATCCCGAACAACCGCATCCTGCGCTGGGACGAAACCACCGGCGGCATCAGCAACTTTCGCCATCCCAGCAACCACGCCAACGGCCTGGCGCGCGACCGCCAGGGTCGCTTGCTGGCCTGTGAACATGGCACGCGCCGCGTGACGCGCACCGAATACGACGGCCGCATCACCGTGCTGGCCAGTCACTACCAGGGCAAGCGGCTGAATTCTCCGAACGACATCGTCTGCGCCAGCGACGGTGGCATCTGGTTCACTGACCCTCCGTTCGGCATTTCAGGCTGGTGGGAAGGTGAACCGGCCACACCCGAGCTGCCGCACGGTGTGTACCGCATCGCACCCGACACCGGTGACCTGCACTGTGTTGTGGACGACCTGCAAGGCAGCAACGGCCTGGCTTTCAGCCCGGATGAAACAACGCTGTACGTGGTGGAAAGCCGCGCCACGCCGCATCGCAAGATCTGGCAGTACGACGTGGCCGAAGCAGCGTCGAAAAGCAAACAGTTGAAAAACAAACGCCTTTTCGTCGACGCCGGCGGGCCCGGTGCCTACGATGGCATGGCGGTGGACCAGCAAGGCAATCTGTGGTGCGGATTCGGCAGCAGCGGCGCTGCCGGCGCCGACCTGCAAGACCTGGACGGTGTGCGTGTCTACAGCCGCGAGGGCCGGCCGCTGGCGCACATCCACCTGCCCGAGCGTTGCGCCAACGTGTGTTTTGGCGGAGCCAACCACAACCGCCTTTTCATGGCCGCCAGCCATTCGCTGTATGCGGTGTACGTGAACACGCGGGGCGCGGTTTAGCCGGTGTCAAAGGCTCGGTACCGGGCCTGTACTTCTGACTGGCGCGCTCAAGCTGCACAGGAAACAGCCGAAATGAGTGAACCTTGGGTCCATCAATGGCCGGGTTTCACCGACACTGCATGCTGAAGAAGATACCTGTTTCGTCGCTGCGCCTGGGCATGCACCTGCACAGGCTCGAAGGTTCGTGGATTGCGCACCCTTTCTGGAAGACGCGGTTTATCGTGGACACCGCGGAAGATTTGCTGGCGGTGCGAACCTGCGGCGTTTCAGATTGCTGGATCGACAATGATTTGGGCCTGGATGTGGGGTCTCACAGCGCTTGGCAGCAGCCCGCAGCCGAGCCGGCGCCGCAGCCGCCCACTGCGCCGCGGCTGGTGGGCGCTGCGCTGTCGCCCTTGCCCCCGCGTGGTGCTGAAAAACCGCTGCAGGCCGAGATGCGCGAAGCAGCGGCCAT
Organism: Rubrivivax sp.; assembly: GCA_031398045.1. Taxonomy (GTDB): domain Bacteria; phylum Pseudomonadota; class Gammaproteobacteria; order Burkholderiales; family Burkholderiaceae_C; genus Rubrivivax. Next base: position 5,222 of record JANNMQ010000304.1, on the reverse strand, counting down.
CTGCAACCGGGGCCGAGAAGCCGTGACGGCCATGTTCAACGAAGCGCGCATGGGCCGCAGCGTGAACGCTGAACAATGTTTGCCGCTGGTTGAAGAAATCACCCATTCGGTGGCGCGCAACCCCGGTGCCATGGTCAGCCTGGCCCGGCTGAAGACCAAGGACGACTACAGCTACATGCATTCGGTGGCGGTGTGTGCACTGATGGTGGCGTTGGGCCGCCAGCTGGGTATGGGCGACGACGAATGCCGCGAGGCGGGTCTGGCCGGGCTGATGCATGACATCGGTAAGGCCCTGGTGCCGCTGGACATCCTGAACAAACCGACACGATTGACGGACGAAGAGTTCGCGCTGGTTCGCAAGCACCCCGAACAAGGCCATCAACTTCTGATGGAAGGTGGCAGCGACCACCCCGCCGCGCTGGACGTGGCGCTTCACCACCACGAGCGTTTTGACGGCAAGGGCTACCCCTACGGTCTGGCCGGCGAAGCTATTTCACGCCTGGCGCGCATGGGCTCGCTGTGTGATGTGTACGACGCCATCACCTCCAACCGCCCCTACAAGGCGGGCTGGGACCCTGCTGAGTCGATCGCCAAGATGGCCAGTTGGAAGGGTCAGTTCGACGACCAGCTGTTCTCGGCCCTGGTGCAGAGCTTGGGCATCTACCCCACGGGCAGCCTGGTGCGGCTGGAATCCGGACACCTGGCTGTGGTGATGGCGCAGAACCCCGCCACGCTGGTGGAACCGGTGGTCAAGCTGTTTTATTCGGTGAAGCGGGAACTGCCGGTAACGCCGCAGATCGTGGACCTGGCAGGCCCCGGTTGCCAGGACCGCATCGTTGCACGTGAGCAGCGCTTTCCAGGCCAGTTTCCTTGGCTGGACGATCTCTGGGCCGACACCGACGTGCTGCGGCGCATGAACGGCAATTCCCACTGACGGGCTGGCAGCGCGGCGCGCCCTGTGGCCCGCGCCGCCGTTGTTTTAGCCGCGTGTGGCGCGCCGCCGCACCGCTTCCAAGTAAGCCAGGCCATCAGGGGGCAGGCCCCTTTGCTGGCTGGTCCACACCATCTCGCCCAGACATTCCATCACTTCGTGATGCGCTTCGTGCAGTGAGTTGCGCCGGGCTGCCAACAGTTCCACCGCCTGGCGGATGCCGGTAGGTTGGTCGATGGCCAGCTGCTCTTCGATCGTCAGGTGCATCGACAGGTGCAAGAAGGGGTTGGTGCGGCCGTCTTCCACGGTGTACACGGCGGCCAGCGCTGCGGCTTCGTCGGCCAGCTCGGGGTGGTACTCCGGATGTTCGGCTATCCAGCGTGCAGCCAGCATCTGCATGGGCTGCAGTGGCGCCTTGATCTGGTCGCGCGCATAGGCTTGGCAAAAGAAGCGGCGTACATCGTTCTGTGAGGGCTGGAACATCCGAGAATTGTGGTCCATCCACCGCACCCAGCCGGGCAACCTGCTTCGCACCTGCCCCGATCCATGGACACCACGACTGAACAGCTTTTCACCGCCGCCCGCACACAAAACGGCTACCTGGCCACACCCGTGAGTGACGAACAATTGCGCGCGCTCTACGAATTGATGAAATGGGGCCCCACGTCAGCCAACTGCAGCCCTGCGCGCCTGCAGTTTGTGCGCACTGCGGCAGCCAAAGACAAGCTGGCAGCCTGCGTGGCAGCGGCCAACCAACCGAAAGTGCTGCAGGCGCCCGTGACAGTCATCGTGGGCATGGATCTGGAGTTTTTCGAAAAGCTGCCGCAGCTGTTTCCGCACACCGACGCACGATCATGGTTTGTCGGCAAACCCGCGATGATTGAGGCCACGGCCTTTCGCAACAGCAGCTTGCAGGGTGCCTACCTGATGCTGGCTGCGCGCGCCATGGGCCTGGGCTGCGGGCCCATGAGCGGCTACGACGCGGCAGCGCTGGACGCCGCTTTTTGGGCCGGCACCACGGTGCGCAGCAACTTCATCTGCACGCTGGGCCATGGCGACCCGGCCAAAGTGCTGCCGCGCAGTCCACGTTTGTCTTTTGACGAGGCCTGCCTGCTTGTTTGAAAGCTGGCCGGTCGTCCACGAGCCCTTGTTCTGGCTGGTGGCGGTGCCGATGGTTTTCCTGACCGGCCTGGCCAAGAGCGGCTTTGCCGGGGGCCTGGCCAGCTTGGCCACGCCCATGCTGGCGCTGACGGTGCCGGTGCCGCAGGCGGCCGCCATCATGCTGCCGCTGCTGCTGGTGATGGATGTGGGCGGCCTGCAGCAGCTGTGGCGGCAGCGCGACCGCGCGCTGGTGCGGCTGCTGGTGCCTTTTGGCATGCTGGGTGTGGCCACGGGCGCATTGTTGTTTGGCGTGCTGCCGGGGCCGGCGTTGGCAGGGATGGTGGGTGCGCTGACTTTGGCTTTTGTGGCGCAGCGTGTGCTGTTCCCGCCCGCAGCCACGCGGCCCCCGCTGCCCAAGCTGGTGGCTCGGCTGCTGGCCGTGCTGTCGGGTTTCACCAGCTTCACGGTTCATGCTGGCGGCCCGCCCATCCAGGCCTATGTGCTGCCGCTGCGCCTGGCACCGGTGGTGGCCAGCGCCAGCCTGGCGGTGTACTTTGCCGCCATCAACGTGGCCAAGGTGGCCCCTTATGCCTGGCTGGGCCTGCTGGATGTGCGCAACATGGCCACGGCCGCGCTGCTCGTGCCAGTCGCCGCCGCCGGTGTCTGGGTGGGTGTGCGTCTGCTGCACCGCGTGAACAGCACCTGGTTTTACCGCGTGGCCTACACCGGCATGTTTTTGGCCGGCGTGAAGCTGCTCAGCGACGGGCTGCGCGCTGCCTGGGCTTGACGGGGCCTGCTGCGCGCAGTTGCAAACAGCGGCCTCAAGGCTTCAGCGTGCGCTGCAAAAATTCAGCCAACGCCACAAAGTGAAAGTCGGCGTTTTCGCGGCGCGCAAAACCGTGGCCTTCGTTGTTGGCCAGCAAATACCACACCGGCGTGCCGCGTTTTTGCAGGCTGCGCACGATCTGTTCACTTTCGGTCCAGGGCACCCGCGGGTCGTTTTTGCCCTGCACCACCATCAGCGGTTTGCTGATCTTGTCCACATGTGTCAGCGGCGAGATGCTGTGCAGAAAAGCGCGCATGTCCGGGTCGCGCTCGTCGCCGTATTCCACGCGCCGCAGGTCGCGGCGGTAGGTTTCGGTATTTTCCAGAAAGCTGACGAAGTTGCTGATGCCCACCACGCTCATCGCGCCGGCGATGCGGTCAGCCAGCTTGGTACTGGCTGCCAAGGCCATGTAGCCGCCGTAGCTGCCACCCGTCACCACCACGCGGCTGGCGTCCAGCCGCGGGTGGGTGGCCATCCAGTCGATGGCGCTGCCCATGTCTTTCACGCTGTCTTCGCGCAAGCGGCCGTTGTCCAGGCTGAGAAAAGTCTTGCCGTAACCGCTGGAGCCGCGCACGTTGGGTTCCAGCACCGCCAAGCCCATGTGTTCAATGAGGTAGTTGACACGTCCCTGCCAGCCCTGTTTGGCCTGCCCTTCGGGCCCGCCGTGCACCATCATCACCACCGGCCGACGGCCGCTGAAACGCGCAGGCGGCAGGCTGAGCACACCGCTGATGGTGCGGCCGTCAAAACCCTGCCAGCGCACGATCTGCTGGTCGGGGATGGATTTCAGGTTCAGGCTGTCGGCGCCCACGGGCTGCGTCCAGGCCGTCAGGCGCGGTGCTGCAGCGTCGCTCAAGTCCAGGCTGTGCACCTGGGCGGGGCCTTGTGCACTGTTCACCACCAGCGCCAGTTCGTTGCGGCCGGGGTGGAAGTCGGCTTGAGTGACGCTGCCGGCCGGAAAGGGCGGCAGTGCGCGGCCTGCAGGTGGCGTGTAAGGCCCGCCGGTGCGCGGGTCGATCAGCCGCAGTTCGTCGCGCCCGTCGACGTTGGCCACCAAGGTGGCCAGTGGCTGGCTGCCGTCCTTGCTGCCGTGCCGGCTGATGACGCTGTTCGATATGTCCCAAGGCGTGCTGGCGCTCAGCCGGGTGATGGCGCCGCTGGCCAGTTCCAAGCGCATCAGCTCGATGAACTCGCTGGCGCGGTTGCTGGTGAAAAACAAGTTTTTGCCATCCGACGACCACTGTCCCACGTAATGCGATGCGGTCGTGGTGTCGCCAGGCGCCGGCAGCACGCGCCGGCGTTGGCCGCTGGCCAGGTCGATCAACCACACCTCGCTGGCCGCCGCCGATTCATAGCGCACGATGGCCAGCGTTTTTTCGTCAGGCGACACTTCGCCGTCAAACCAGCCGCCGCCGGGCAGTTCGGTCAGCACTTCACGCTGCTGCGGCTGCAGCGGGTTGATCAGGCTCAGCGTGGTGTTGACTTGCTCGCGCCTTCCGCCAGCGGCCGTGCGGTCCACCGGCACCGAGGCCACCACGATGCGCTGCAGCGATGGCAACCAGCCGCTGAAGGCGTGGCGCTGGTCGGGTGGGGTGATCTGGGTGACGGTGCCGGTGTCGGGTTCCAGCCTGAACAGCTGGAACACTTCATTGCCGCCGCTGGCGCGTGTGAAGACGAGGTAGCGGCCTTCGCGGGGTTCCCAGGTGCCGCGGCTCACGGGGTCACTGCCGCTGGTCAGCGGCTGCAGCGGCGTCAACGGGCTGCGCAGCAAAAACAGCTGCGTGGCGCTGGCGCCGATGGGCCGGTGCGCCACCAGCATCTCGCGCCGCGTGGGGTGCCATTCCACAAACTGGTGGCCGGCAATCTGGCTGTAGCGCTGCAGTTCGGCCAAGCGCTGTGCGGGCAGCGGCGGCACCCCTTCCACCTGCATGGCAGCGGGCGGCTGCAGCAGGCTGCCTGGGGCGGCGGTGGGGGCTGTGGAGCAGGCCGACAGGCCCAGCACAAAAACAAACATGGCCGCAATAGCGGCCATGGGGGAAACTAAACGATGGTGTTGCGTCATCACGCCATCGTAGCTGCCTGGAGGGCAGACCACCATCCGATGAAGCACCGGATGGTGGGTACCCGATCAGCTCATCTGCTCGATGCCAGCAATGGCCCAGGAGCGGCTGTCGTCCAGCGGCTTGACCAGGTGCCACACCTCGGTAAAGCTGACCGGTGCAGTGCCTTTTTCTTCCACCACCTGGCCGGTGAAGCGGACGCTCACCACCTGGTCGCTGCCTTCTTGCGCCACGTCCAGCACTTCGGCGTCCACCTTTTGCACGTCGGTGTGTTGCAGAGCCGTGCCGCGGTCCTGGATGTCCA
>JANNMQ010000267.1:0-2255 GCA_031398045.1 Rubrivivax sp. | reverse complement strand
CTCGACAGAGTTTTGATACGGACCCGCTGGCCGGCCACCTGTACGTGTTCGCCAACCGGCGTGCCAATCAAGTCAAGGTGCTGTACTTCGACCGCAGCGGCTGGTGCCTGTGGGGCAAGAGACTGGAGGAGGGAAGGTTCGTGCGCAATTGGCTGGATAGTCGGCCCTGCAAAAGCCTCAGAACCCGCATGAATGCTAGCGATCAGGGGTAAACGAGGTGCACCGAATCTCTCAGGAAGCGTTATTCGTAGATAGCGTTTCTGGGGGATTTGTATGGCTGACACTGCCGATTTCTTTCGGGCCCGTCTGGATGGCATGGTGGACCCCCGCCACCCGCTGGTGGTGCTGAGCAAGAGGCTTCCCTGGGCCACCATCGAACAAGCTCTGGCTCCGCACTTCGCCCGTAAGGCTCGCCCTGGGCAGAAGTTGCCGACGAGAGATTTGTTGGGCGAACACGTTGTCGAATTCGGCAGCGGCATCAGCAAGGCCGGGCGTCCGCGCCTGGCGATCCGCTTGATGGTTAGCCTGCAGTACCTGAAGAACGCCTTCAACCTCAGCGACGAAGAACTGGTGCAGCGCTGGAGTGAGAACGTGGTGTGGCAGCTCTTCAGCGGCATGGATTACTACGAACCGCGCCTGCCTTGTGATGCCACGCAGATCGGTCGCTTTCGCTGCATAGTCGGTGAAGAAGGTCTGGAGCAACTGCTCAAGGCGACCATTGAAACGGCAGTGGAGATTAAAGCCATCAAGCCGGCGGAACTGGAACGTGTAATCGTTGACACCACGGTGCAAGAGAAGGCCATCGCGCATCCGGTGGACAGCCGGCTGCTGGAAATCGCACGCCACAAAGTCGTCAGTGCAGCCAAGCGAGCAGGTATCAGCTTGAAGCAAACATTCGCTGCTGAAGCCAAAGAACTGCGCCGAAAGGCCGGTGGCTACGCTCACGCAAAACAGTTCAAACGCTTGAAGAAGGCCGTCAAGCGCCAGCGCACGATCCTGGGCGTGGTGATGCGCGAAGTGCAGCGCAAGCTGGCCGCGTTGGTGCCAAGCGATGCAGCAGCAACGTCGCCGGCGCCGGTGGCGCCGGCAGGAGCACCTGCCGGGGCGACGGCACCGTCGCCTTTAACGCTCAGCGCGTTGAAGACCTTGCTTGAGCGTGCTGAGCGCATCCGCACGCAGCAGCGACTCGACAAGAACAAGCTTTACGCGCTGCACGCGCCCGAGGTGGAATGCATCGGCAAAGGCAAGGCGCGCAAGCCCTATGAGTTTGGTGTGAAGGTCAGCCTGGTCGTCACGCACCTGCGCGGCTTGATGGTGGGCGCCAGAAGTTTCCCTGGAAACCCATTTGACGGCCACACCTTGGCCGCCCAGTTGGAGCAAACCGCCAACCTGATGCAAGACCTGGGACGCACACCCAAGCAGGCCATCGTGGACTTGGGCTACAGGGGCGTCGATGCCGACAACCCAGGCGTGGAAATCATTCACCGTGGCAAGTACAAGTCATTGACCAAACTGCAACGCAAGTGGCTCAAACGCCGCCAGGCCATCGAGCCACTGATTGGCCACACCAAGGCCGATCACGGTATGCAACGCTGTTGGCTCAAGGGCGCGCTGGGAGATGCGTTGCACGCGCTGAGTTGCGCGGCGGGCTACAACATCCGCTGGCTGATGCGCGCCATCGCGGCGCAGGCCGCCAAAGACGCAAAGGCGTTTTTCTTTGCCCTCTCCAAGCTGAGTTTGCGGGGCCGAATTGGTGCAATTGGCTTGGTGAGCGCTCTCAAACGCGACCTGAGCCTGCGGTACGCTCACTCGCGGCGATGGCTCGGCTCAAGAACTGGCCGCTTGGCGTGGGCCGGTTCGCTCGGATCGGCGTGAAGACGATTTTGCAGGGCCGACTGGATATGCGCGCCAAGGAGATCGACTGCACGGCGCTGAAGCTGATGCTCGAGGGCATAGAGGTGGGACGTCAATTCAAACGCTTCTGGCTCCAAGCTGTAGGGTCACAGCGATGAATTTCAATTCGGCCAACTACCGTTGTTGATGGCGTCGTTGGTGGGCAAAATATCGTCATGTCAACGGCCAACGCACAACAGGTTTTTACCGCGCAAGCGGTGGCCTCAATGTCACCGCAGCACGTGGCCCAGCTGCTTCAGAACACCTGATTAGAAAGATTGTTCAGCTACGCCAGGTAGCTCGCTTCACGAGCCACCTGTCATGGATGATGTCGGTATCGCAACCGGAGTCGACCATGGCCA
>JANNMQ010000237.1:0-6779 GCA_031398045.1 Rubrivivax sp. | reverse complement strand
ACACAGCCTGTCAGCCCGTGTGCTGGCCACTGAACATGTGATCTACCCACAAAGCGTGCGCTGGTTTGTGCAGGGCCAACTGAAGGTGCACAACGGGCGCGTGCAGCACGTCGACGCCGTGTCGCAAGTGTTGATGTAGGCACTGTTGATGCAGGCGCTGTCGATGGTGCCGCTGTTGATGGTGCCGCTGCTGGCCCGGCGGGGCCCGCCGCGATTCAGTCGCGATTCAGTCGCCCACACGCACAAAACGCGGTTGCACCACACCATCGACGGTGACGTTTTCAAAAAACATCGCACAGGGCCGCACCCAGCGGCCGCTGTCACCCGCCAGCGGCTGGTACAGCACCAGTGGCTGCAGTGTTTCACTGTGGCGCACAACGCCCAGCAACTGGTACTCGCCGCCTTTGTAGTGGAGGTAGCGGCCCAAGGGTGGGCAGGGCAGAGGTTCAAGTTCATTCATGACCGGGCAGGATAATCGCGCGATGCATCCCAACGCCCTGCTGGACCTCACCACCGAACTGTTGCGTTCAGTGCTCGCTTTCGACGCGCCGGCTGATGCCTTGGTGTCGATGTTTTTCCGCAAACACCGCGACCTGGGCCCCCGCGAACGCCACACCCTGGCCGAAACCACCTACACCGTGCTGCGTCGTCGCCTGGAACTGAACCACCTGGCGCAAAGCGGCCACGGCCCGCTGGAACGGCGGCTGGCGCTGCTTGGCTGGCAGGGCAACGAGGGCTTTTTGCGCGGCGCGCTAAAGCCTGAAGAGCAGAAGTGGCTGGCCGATGTGGCGCTGGTGGACCGCAGCGCGCTGCCCGAGAAACTTCGCCACAACCTGCCCGACTGGCTGGCCAATCCGCTGCGCGAAGCGCTGGGTGACGGGCCCGAAGGCGGTTTCTGGCCCCTGGTCCAGACTCTCAGTGAAGGCGCAGCGCTGGACCTGCGTGTAAACCTGTTGAAGGGCAAACGCGAAGAAGCGCAACAGGCGCTGCAGGCTGCCGGCATCGAAGCCTTGCCGACACCGTTTTCGCCCTGGGGCCTGCGCATCCAGGGCAAACCGGCGCTGAACAAGCTGCCCATCTTCATGGGCGGTGGTGTGGAGGTGCAAGACGAAGGCAGCCAATTGCTGGCCCTGATCACCGACCCCAAACGCGGCGAGATGGTGGTGGACTTCTGCGCAGGGGCCGGTGGCAAGACCCTTGCGCTGGGTGCTGCCATGCGCAATACCGGGCGCCTGTATGCCTTTGATGTCTCTGGGCACCGCCTGGACGCACTGAAACCGCGGCTGGCGCGCAGCGGCTTGAGCAATGTGCACCCGGCCCAGATTGCGCATGAACGCGACGAGCGCATCAAGCGCCTGGCCGGCAAGATCGACCGTGTGCTGGTCGATGCGCCTTGTTCGGGCCTGGGCACCCTGCGCCGCAACCCCGATCTGAAGTGGCGCCAGAGCCCCAAAGCCCTTGAAGAATTGCGGGTTAAACAAGCAGCCATCCTGGCCAGCGCTGCGCGCCTGCTGAAGCCCGGTGGTCGTTTGGTATACGCCACGTGCAGTTTGTTGGCTTCGGAAAACGAGGCCATTGCCGAAGCGTTCAACGCCGAACAAGGCGGGGCTTTTGAGCCCCTGCCGGCCGAGCAGGTCTTGCAGGCCGCCCATGTAGACCGGGCCGCTGAGCTGGTGCAGGGCCCTTACCTGCGTTTGTGGCCGCATCGGCATGGCACCGATGGCTTTTTTGCCGCGGTATGGACCCGGCGTTGAATTTGGTGGTGAAAAAGCGCCATCCGGCCCCCATCTGCATTGATCTGTCGAAAAGCCGGCGTAGTTATTGCGCTATTCGACAGACCGACACAGCCTGGTTGCTGACGGGGCTGTAAGGCGTGAGCCCTACAATGCCAGGGCGGGATTTGTGCTGCATAAGGAATGACGGATGGAATCGATAGGATCGGGATTCGACGCGCTGGTCAACGGGCTGGCCGGTGGCCTGTTGCAGTGGTCGTGGTGGAAGGTTTTGGCCTTCACGCTGGTGGTGACACACATCACCATCTCCGGGGTGACCATTTTCCTGCACCGGGCGCAGGCGCACCGTGCGCTGGACCTGCACCCTGTGGTTTCGCATTTCTTCCGCTTCTGGCTGTGGTTGACCACCGGCATGGTGACGAAAGAATTTGTCGCAGTGCACCGCAAGCACCATGCCAAGTGTGAAACCCCTGAAGACCCGCACAGCCCACAGCAAAAGGGTCTGAAGGCGCTGTTGCTGACTGGCGTAGAGCTGTACCGCATTGAAGCCGTGAACCAGGAAACGCTGGTGAAGTATGGACACAACACACCCGACGACTGGATCGAGCGCAATCTGTATTCGCGCTTCAGTTGGCAAGGTGTGGGCCTGATGATGATTCTGGACATCACGCTGTTTGGCGCGCTGGGTCTGGCCGTGTGGGCCGTGCAGATGGCGTGGATCCCCTGGTGGGCCACCGGCATCATCAATGGCGTGGGCCACTACTGGGGCTACCGCAATTTCGAAGCACCCGATGCTTCAACGAATGTGTCGCCCTGGGGCATCCTGATCGGTGGTGAAGAGCTGCACAACAACCACCATACCTACCCCACATCGGCCAAGTTTTCGGTCAAGCCCTACGAATTTGACGTCGGCTGGGCCTACATCCGCGGCATGGAGATGCTGGGCCTGGCCAAGGCCAAGAAGCTGCCGCCCAAGCTGGAACTGGGGGGTGTGAGGCCGGTGGCCGACAGCCAGACGCTGGAAGCGCTGATTGCCAACCGTTATGAGGTGATGGCGCGTTACGCGATTGAACTGAAACGCGCTGCCGCCAGCGAGTTTGACCGCCTCAAGGGCCAGGGCGCGCTGGACGCGTCGCGCCTGAGCCAGCTGCGTGTGGCGCAAAGCTGGTTGCACCGTGATGAGGACCGCATTCCGCATGGCGTGAAACCCAGCTTGGCCGTGGCCTTGCGTGAAAGCCCGCAGCTGGCCAAGCTGGTGGCCATGCGCGAAGAACTGCGTGCGCTGTGGACACGCACGGGCGTTTCTGCCGAACAGCTGGTGGCCGACCTGCAGGCTTGGTGCCGCAAGGCTGAAGAAAGCGGCATTGCCGCACTGCAGGAGTTTTCCTTCAAGCTGCGTGCGGCGCGGGCCTGACAACCCGCCCGGCGGCGGCTGGCAACGGCTGGCGCCGCAGGAGTTGACCACCCGCCCGCAGCTTGCGGGCCTGGTTCTGCGGTCTGTGCAATCCTGGTTCGCGGCAGCCCGATGCGGTGTGCCGCCCAACAGCTTGCTTGTGCAGCCATGAAGCTGACCACCCGCGTGCTGCTGCTGTTGGTCAGCGTGCTGACATTGGCGCTCGGCGGCAGTCTGCTGCTGCACACCTGGGCTGCGCGCCAAGCCTTGCAGGAACAACTGGAACTGCGCAACCGCGACGCGGCCGCTTCGCTGGCGTTGGCCTTGTCGCAGCAGCAAGGGGAGGCCACGGCACTGCAAACCGTGGCGGCGGCGCACTTTGATACCGGGGGCTACAGCCTGGTCAGACTGCAACGCAACGATGGCGTCGCGGGCATCAGTTTGCAGCGCGCTGACCCCGTCAGCGTCGCGCCAGCCTGGTTTGTGGCCGCGCTGCCGATGACGGTGGAGCCCGGCCGCGCGGTGGTCACCCACGGCTGGAAAGAGCTGGGCAGCTTGCAGGTGGCGGCCCACAGCGCCTGGGCCCACGCCGCGCTGTGGGACGCCTGCCGCTACACGGCGGCTTGGCTGTCGCTGCTGGGCCTGCTAACCGGGCTGCTGGCCGTGGCGGCCCTGCGCGCCTGGCAGCGCCCGCTGAGCACCACCGTCAGCCAGGCGCGGGCGCTGGAAAACGGCCGTTTTCTCGAAGCCGCCGAGCCCGGGTTGCCCGAGCTGAAAACGCTGACGCGCACGATGAATTCGATGGTGCGCCGTTTGCGCAAGGTGCTGTCGCAGCAAGCCACGCAGCTGGCCGAACTGCAACAAGAAGCCTTGCACGATGCCGTGACGGGCCTGCTGCAGCGCCGGCATTTCCTGACGCGGCTGGCGGCCCTGCGCGCGCCGTCGCCACACGAAGCGGCCAACCGCCTGCTGGCTGCAGTAGCGCCGGGAGAGTCGTTGACCACACCTGAAGCTGCAACAGCAACAACCGCAGCGACGGCGGCGGCGGCAACCAGCGGCAGCGCATTGGCAAGCGCCCCAGCCGCGGCAGGCGCCATCGCCAGTGGACCTGGCCTGGCGCTGTTGCTGCTGCGGGTGCAAGACCTGGAGGCGCTGAACCTGCGCCTGGGGCGCGCCAGTGCCGACCGGCTGTTGGCCACCATTGCCCACTCCCTGGAGCCCTATGTCGAGCGCGTAGAAGGCAGTTTTGCAGGCCGCCTGAACGGTGCCGACTTTGCGTTGTGCCTGCCCGTGGCGGGTGTGGCCGAGGAGAGTGCCCGCTCTTTGTACGAGGCGCTGATGGCCGCACCGGCTCTCACCAGCGCTGGCGCCGTGGTGGCCGTTGGTGGGGTGGATGTGTTGCCTGCCGTGGGCAGCAGCGATGCGCTGTCGCTGGCTGACGCAGCGCTGGCCCATGCCGAAGCGGGCAGGGGCTGGTTTGCGGTGGCGCCAGGCGCTGCAGCAGGCCACTCAGCCAGCAATGGCGGACCCGATGGCGCCGACAGCGCCAGCAGCGACGTCCGCTCTGGCCCTGAAAGCGCACCGCAAGCAGCCTGGTCCACCTTGGGATCGCAGGTCTGGCGCAGCCAGATTGCGCAGGCACTGGCCGAAAACCGGGTCGAGCTGGCACAGTTTGTGGTGCTGAACCGTCAACACCAGGTTTTGCACCTGGAATGCCCGTTGCGGGTGCAGTTGCAACAGGGGCAGCCTTACCAATCGGCCGTGCGTTGGCTGGCGCTGGCCCGGCGCAGCCGCCTGATGCCGCAGGTGGACTTGAAGGCGCTGGAATGGGCGTTGGCCGCCATTGAAGGTGACCGCCAGGCACGTTCAGTGCACGTGTCCTGGCCTTCGTTGGCCGCGCCGGGTTTTGCAGCTGAAGTCAGCCGCCGCTTGCGCCGTGCACCCACGGCGGCCCGCCGCCTGAGCATCGAATGGGGACAAAGTGCGCGCCCTCATGACTGGATCAGCCTGGCCATGGCCACCCAGGGATGGCGCGACCTGGGCGTGAAAGTGGGTGCCAAACACGCGCTGGCGCAGCCGCAGCAGCTGGTGGCCTTGCAGGACCTGGGCATCGACTACGTCAAGGTTGACCCGCAGCACCTGCTGGGCGCAGCCAGCGACGAAGGCATCCGCACCTATGTGCAAGCCCTGGTGCGCCTGATCCACGGCTTGGGTGCCCAGGCTCATGCCGGTGGGGTCACTGACGAACAAGACCTGCTGGCCTTGTGGGCCTGCGGTTTTGATGCCGCCACCGGCCCAGCAGTGACAGCAGCCTGGGCTGCACGGGGTGCTGCGCCGGTCCCCGGGCCTGAAGCCAGACGAGTGCCGCTTGCCGGGGCCTGACCCCAGGGCGCACCGCCGGTGGCGCCAGCGCTGGTGCAGAACGGCTGGCTATCATGCCGCCCGTGAACACCACTGCACACCCCTCACCGCTGGCGCCCCAGGCGCCGCTGAACCACCCGCAACCGCTGGTCATCGCCACGCGTGAAAGCCGCCTGGCGCTGTGGCAGGCCCACCATGTGCGTGACGCGCTGCAGTCCCGCTTTGGACTGGCGGTGGAGCTGCTGGGCATGACCACCCGCGGTGACCAGATCCTGGACCGTGCGCTGTCCAAAGTGGGCGGCAAGGGCCTGTTTGTCAAAGAGCTGGAAACGGCGCTGGAACAAGGCCAGGCGCACCTGGCCGTGCACTCGCTGAAAGATGTGCCCATGGAGCTGCCCGACGGCTTTGTGCTGGCCGCTGTCTGGGAACGTGAAGACCCGCGTGATGCCTGGGTGTCCAGCCGCTACGCCACTGTGGCGGAACTGCCGCAAGGCGCTGTGGTGGGCACGTCCAGCTTGCGGCGGGTGGTGCAGCTGCTGTCGATGCGGCCCGACCTGCGCATCGAGCCGCTGCGTGGCAATTTGGACACCCGGCTGCGCAAGTTGGACGAAGGTGGTTTTGACGGCATCGTGCTGGCGGCGGCGGGCCTGAAGCGCCTGGGGCTGGCCGAACGCATTCGCAGCTGTTTTGAGCCCGACCACATGCTGCCCGCAGCCGGGCAGGGCGCGCTCGGCATCGAGGTGCGTGCCGAGGCCACCGCGCTGCGTGAACTGCTGGCCAGCACCCGCCACGCGCCCACCCAGCTGGCTGCGACGGCTGAGCGTGCGGTGTCGCGCGGCTTGGGCGGCAGCTGCAGCATGCCGTTGGCTGCGCATGCCACGTGGTCGGGTGCCGTGTTGACCCTGCATGCCGCGCTGGGCGACGCCCACGCACTGCAGCGGCCGCTGTTGCGCACGCAGGCTGCCGCTGCTGTCACCGACGAGGCCGGCGCCCTGGCACTGGGCGCGCAAGCGGTGGCCGCGCTCAAGCAGGCGGGTGCCGGCAGCTACCTGGCTACAGTCTGACCCTGGCGCTGGCCTTGACTACGCCGCAGCCAGCGACGCTGGGTGATGACGGCGCTGGTGCGCAAGGTTACGCCGCGCACGCGCCGTTGTTGATCGTCACGCGCCCGGCTGCGCAGGCCGCTGCCTGGGTGCAAGCGCTGCAAGCACTGGGATGTGCGGCGCAGGCGCTGCCGCTGATCCATATTGCTGCCGCCCCGGACGTGGAAGCCGTGCAACAAGCCTGGCGGG
>JANNMQ010000224.1:0-16584 GCA_031398045.1 Rubrivivax sp. | reverse complement strand
AACCCGATGAACCGCGCGCAAGAGCTGGCGCACTGCATCACCGACGCACAAGCGCGCGTGGCGCTGACGACTGCCGACCTGGCGAGCCTGGTGGCTGAGGCCAACACCACCGTTCCCGTTGACCAGCGGTTGGCGGAGGTGGTGGCCACACGCATGACGGATGCCATGCCCGACACCGTGGCTGCCGAAGAGGCGCCACCGCCGGCTGTGCTGCAGTGGCTGTTGGCCGACCCTGCCTTGCCACCGGGCACCGTGCGCTGGACCGATGCGCTTGGCGCGGGCCACCGCCCGGGCCCGGCCACCGCATGCCCCGACGATTTGGCGCTGCTGCCCTACACCAGCGGCACCACCGGCATGCCCAAGGGCTGCATGCACACGCACCGCACGTTGATGCACAACGTGGTGGGCGGTGGGCTTTGGGGACATGCCAGCGCCGAGTCGGTCAGCCTGGGTGTGGTGCCTATGTTCCACATTACCGGCATGATGTATGGCGTGCTGTCGTCGGTGTACTTGGGCAGCACGGTGGTGCTGTTGCCGCGCTGGGACCGCGAACTGGCCGGGCGGATGATCTCGCGCCACGCGGTGACGCACTGGACCTGCATCCCCACCATGATCATCGACCTGTTTGGCAGCCCCAACTACCAGCAGTTCGACCTGTCCAGCCTGCGCTACCTGTCCGGTGGCGGCGCAGCCATGCCGCAGGCGGTGGCGCAGCGCCTGCAAGACGAGTTTGGCATCAGCTTTGCCGAAGGTTATGGCCTGACGGAAACCGCCGCCCCCAGCCACGCCAACCCACCTGAACGCGCAAAGCTGCAGTGCCTGGGCATACCGATCTTCGGCACTGACAGCCGCATCATCAACCCCGACACGCTGCAAGAGCTGCCCAACGGCGAAAGCGGCGAAATCATCACCCATGGCCCGATGGTCTTCAAAGGCTACTGGCGCCACTCCGAGGCCACGCGTGCCGCTTTCATCGAGCTGGAAGGCAAGCCATTTTTTCGCACCGGCGATATGGGTCGGCGCGACGACGAGGGTTACTTTTTTATCACCGACCGCTTGAAGCGCATGATCAATGCCAGCGGCTACAAAGTGTGGCCCAGCGAGGTGGAACTGTTGCTGTACCAGTGCCCGCTGGTGCAAGAAGCCTGTGTGATTGCAGCGAAGGACAGTTACCGGGGTGAAACCGTGAAAGCGGTGGTGGTGCTGCGCGCCACAGCGCCAGCGGGTACCACCGAACAAGACATCATCGACTGGTCCCGCCAGCACATGGCGGTGTACAAAGTGCCGCGCATTGTTCAGTTTGTGCAGGCCTTGCCCAAGAGTGGGTCGGGCAAGGTGATGTGGCGTTTGTTGCAGGAGCAAGAACCACAAGAACCGCAGGAAGCACAAAAAGCGCAGGGCTCATCACCAGCGGTGTCTTGAACACGCAGCCTTGCTGTTACGGGGTGGGCTGACAATGCCAGCATGGCTGCTGGCAGTGCAATCCCCGTCCCCCCGTCTTTTGTGGCCCTGCACCTGAAACCCGGGCGCAGCAAGCCGGTGACGGCATGGGATGACATTGCAGAACGACACGAGTTCTGCGATGACCTTGCACAGATGCTGGTCGACCGCGCCCGCCACACCCAGTGGGACCTGGGTCTGGACGAAGCCACCGTGCTGCAGAGCATGCACCAGGCGCTGGCAGGGGCCAGCGAACCCGTGGTGTCGGTGCCCGAAGCACAGTGGGTGGTTTCCCGGCTGGCCGAACTGCTGGGCTGGCCCATGCCGCAATGGCGCGTCGCCTGAACCTGTTTCAGGCCTCTTGCACGCTTACGCGGCGGGCACTTCGGGCAGGGCAGCGCCGTCTTGCATGCGGTACCAGCCCACGCCCTGGTTGTCCGTTTCGCACAGGGCTTCGCCGCTGTGCAGCAGTAGATTCAGGCAGGCCAGGCCCTCGCCAGTGGCCATGCTCAGCAAAGCCGCATCAGACTCGGCAATGCTGCGCGCAAACAGGGCACTGAAAACATCCACCGCCCGTTTGGGTTGCGCCAGGCTGCGGCGCAGCCGCTGCAACGAGACCTCCTGGCCCCTGCGCAGCGCATCGATGCGCGCGTGCAGGCCGCGGAAACATTCGTTGTGCGCCGGCAGCACCAGCACGTCGTCGGGCACCAGCTGTTGCAGCTTGTCCAGTGATGCCAGCCAATCGGCCATCGGGTTGGCGTCGGGCTCGGTCGGGTAGACCGACACATTGGAAGAAATGCGTGGTAACACCTGGTCGCCCGAGATCAGCAGCTTCAGTTCAGGGCAGTACAGACAGGCGTGTTCAGGCGAATGCCCGCGGCCCACGATGACACGCCAGGTGTGCGCGCCAATCTGCAATTCCTGGCCGTCACGCAGGCGCACGAAGCTGTCAGGAAGGTTGTGGATGTGGCGGCCAAAGTTGCCAAAGCGGGTGCGGTAGGTTTCCAGCGCCTGGTCGCTCCAGCCGGCGTGGCGATAGAAGCGCAGCGCATCTTCGGGTGCTTCGCGGCCGGTATCTGCCACCAGGGCGCGGCAGCTCAGGTATTCCAGCTGCGTGATCCACAAGCGCACATCGAACTTTCGCGTCAGCCAGCCAGCCAGTCCGATGTGGTCGGGGTGCATGTGGGTGACGATCACCCGTGTCAGGCTGCGCTGGTCGGGCGCATTGGCAAACAGTTCGCGCCAGACCGTTGTGGCGTCATCGGTGCGCATACCGGTGTCCACCAAGGCCCAGCCGTGGCCATCATCCAGCGCCCACAGGTTGATGTGGTTCAGGGTGAAAGGCAGTGGCATGCGTATCCAGTGCACACCGGGCGCCACTTCCATCGTTTTGCCACGGGCCGGAGGCGCGTCAAAGGGGTAGTCCAAGCGCACCGTGACGGGTGCGCTTTCAAAAACGTCTGCCATGCCGCTGCTCCTGGCGCTGAGGTGTAAGGGTGCAGCAGCACAAGGGCACTGCGCCCCGCCTACTCTAACTGCCGGCCCTGCGGCAGGCAGCATCGGCACCGCGAGCGGGCGGTTTCAGCTGGGAGCTGGTTCGCTCACGTCCAAAGACGATGTGGGCAAAGGGTTGCCCTGCGCGTCCAGGGGTCTGATGTTCTGGGCCAAATCACCTTTGGGCCCTTGGGCCAATTCATAGCTGACCAGGGCACCTTGTTTCAGGGTGCGAAAGCCTTCCATTTGCACCGCTGAGAAGTGGGCAAAAACATCAGCCCCCCCTTCAGCGGGTTCGATGAAGCCAAAACCCTTGGCGTCGTTGAACCATTTGACAGTGCCCTTGGCCATACCACCCATCCCAGACATTCGATCGGGGAAATTCTGCGCCCCCTTTTGATGCAGCGTCAAGATTGCACGGGATGTCAATCGTGGGGGGCGCCTTCAAGGCGCCTTCAAGGTGCTTTGGAGGCGCAAAGTGCCAGCAGCTGTGGTGCGAAGCAATCAGGAAAAAGGCCGTTTGCTTCGGACTTGAAGCGGCCACTTTTGCGCCAACATGCCATTGCAAGGGGTTCGGCGGAGGCCCGCCCCGCGCTTTGAGAGCAACTCGATAGAATGGGCTATGCCTGAGGATCCACCGCGTCAACCCAAACAGCCCAATGATCCGGCTCGACCCGGTATCCAGCCGGGGGTGTTGCCCGGCAAGGATGCAGGTGGTGCAGTAGTCGCCGAACGCAAGGTGGCCCGCACCAAGCCGCCTTCTCTTTACCAAGTCGTGTTGCTGAATGACGACTACACACCCATGGAGTTTGTCGTCATGGTGCTCAGACAGTTCTTTCAGCGTGACGCCGACACGGCCACGCACATCATGCTAAAAATCCACCACGAAGGTCGTGGCATCTGCGGTGTTTATCCCAAAGACGTCGCGGCCACCAAAGTTGAACTGGTGCTCACGGCCGCACGTCGTGAAGGACACCCTTTGCAGTGCATTATGGAGGCCGCATGATTGCGCAAGAGCTTGAAGTCAGCCTGCACATGGCGTTTGTAGAAGCGCGCCAGCAGCGCCATGAGTTCATCACCGTCGAGCACTTGCTGATGGCGTTGCTGGACAACCCCTCAGCCGCCGAAGTGCTGCGCGCCTGCGCCGCCAACATCGACGACCTGCGCAAAAGCCTGACCACTTTCATCAAAGAAAACACACCCACCGTGGGTGGCAACGATGAGGTGGACACGCAACCCACGCTGGGATTCCAGCGCGTCATTCAGCGTGCCATCATGCACGTGCAAAGCACGGGCAGTGGCAAGAAGGAAGTCACCGGTGCCAACGTACTGGTGGCCATTTTTGGCGAGAAAGATTCGCACGCGGTCTACTACCTGCACCAGCAGGGGGTGACGCGGCTGGATGTGGTGAACTTTATTGCCCACGGCATCAAGAAAAGCGATCCGCCCGAGCCTGCCAAGGGCAACGAGAGCAGCAGCAACGAAGGCGAGAAGGAAGACGGCGCTGCCGGTGACGGCAAGGGTTCACCGCTGGAGCAATTCACGCAGAACCTGAACCAGCTGGCGCGTGACGGCAAGATCGACCCGCTGATCGGCCGCGAACACGAGCTGGAACGTGTCATACAAGTGTTGTGCCGCCGCCGCAAGAACAACCCGCTGCTGGTGGGAGAGGCGGGTGTGGGCAAAACCGCCATCGCTGAAGGCTTGGCATGGCGCATCACTGAAAAAGATGTTCCAGACGTGTTGGCCGATGCCACCGTCTATTCGCTGGACATGGGCGCTTTGCTGGCCGGCACCAAGTACCGCGGCGACTTCGAACAGCGCCTGAAGGGCGTGCTGAAGCAGCTGAAAGACAACCCCAACGCGGTGCTGTTCATCGACGAGATTCACACCCTGATTGGTGCAGGTGCAGCCAGTGGCGGCACGCTGGATGCCAGCAACCTGCTGAAGCCGGCGCTCAGCAGCGGCGCCATGAAGTGCATTGGTGCCACCACCTTCACGGAGTACCGCGGCATCTTCGAAAAAGATGCAGCGCTGTCACGCCGCTTCCAGAAAGTGGACGTCACCGAGCCCTCTGTCGAGCAGACCGTGGAAATCCTGAAGGGCCTGAAGTCGCGCTTCGAAGAGCACCACAGCGTGAAATACGCCGTGGGCGCCCTGCAGGCTGCGGCTGAGTTGTCGGCCAAGTTCATCAACGACCGCCACCTGCCTGACAAGGCCATCGACGTCATCGACGAAGCCGGTGCGGCGCAGCGCATCTTGCCGGTCAACAAACGCAAGAAGACGATCACGCGCAGCGAGGTTGAAGAAATCGTTGCGAAGATTGCCCGCATCCCGCCAGCCAGCGTGTCGAGCGACGACCGCAGCAAGCTGAAGTTGCTGGACCGTGACCTGAAGAGCGTGGTGTTTGGGCAAGACCCGGCCATCGACGCGCTGGCTGCGGCCATCAAGATGGCGCGTTCTGGTCTGGGACGGCCTGATAAACCCATCGGCTCTTTCCTGTTCAGCGGCCCCACCGGCGTGGGCAAGACCGAGGTGGCCAAGCAGTTGGGCTACGTGCTGGGTATCGACCTCATCCGTTTCGACATGTCTGAATACATGGAGCGCCACGCCGTCAGCCGCCTGATTGGTGCGCCGCCGGGCTACGTGGGCTTTGACCAAGGTGGTCTGCTGACCGAGGCTGTCACCAAAAAGCCGCACTCGGTGCTGCTGCTGGACGAAATTGAAAAAGCGCACCCCGACGTCTTTAACGTGCTGCTGCAGGTGATGGACCACGGCACGCTGACCGACAACAACGGCCGCAAAGCCGACTTCCGCAACGTGATCATCATCATGACCACCAACGCGGGCGCCGAGACCATGAACAAGTCCACCATCGGCTTCACCAACAAGCGCGAGCAGGGTGATGAGATGGCCGACATCAAGCGGCTGTTCACGCCCGAGTTCCGCAACCGGCTGGACGCCATCGTCAACTTCCGCGCGCTCGACGAAGACATCATCCTGCGTGTGGTCGACAAGTTCTTGCTGCAGCTAGAAGGTCAACTGGCGGAGAAAAAGGTGGAGGTCACCTTCACCGATACGCTGCGCAAGTTCTTGGGCAAGAAGGGCTTCGACCCACTGATGGGTGCGCGCCCCATGCAGCGCCTGATTCAGGACACCATCCGCCGCGCCCTGGCCGACGAGTTGCTGTTTGGCCGCTTGGTGGACGGTGGCCGCCTGACCGTGGACATCGATGACAAGGACGAGGTGCAACTGGACATCCAGCCGCCGAAGAAAAGCGACAAACCACGCGCCGAAGCTGCGGCTGCCTGAAAGCTGGACTGCAACGGCTGGCTACCACTGCCAGGCAGTTTGCAGTCAGGGGTGGCGATTGGGCAGGGCGGCTTCGTCAGCCGGGTCTTGTTGGTAAAAGATAGAGAGCATGCTGTACCAAGCGGCATGCTCTTTTTTCATGGCTGCGGGCAGGGTGAAAAATGCCTCGCTGCTGACAGCAAAAAACTCTTCCGGAGCCTGCAGCGCGTAAGGGTCGAGAGGCGACGCCACACCGGCTTCGATGCGCTCTGCCAGCCCTTGCATCTCGGCCTGCAATGCCGTCAGCCAGGTGTGGGGGGGTAAACCGGCGGGCAAGGGGGGCACACCGTCGATGGTGCCGTCTGCCGCGTCCAGGACATGAGCAAATTCGTGTACCACCACGTTGTAGCAGGTGGCCTCTGAATCGTGCCCATGCGCAGACGTTCGAACATCGGGCCATGACAAGCGCACCGGTCCACCCGGTATGGCCTGACCAACCTGGTCTTCGTCATATTCATGCACGACGCCGATGTCGTCTTGGTGTTCACGCCGGGAACGGATGGAGCCCGGGTCGACCACGATGCCCACGAAGCTGTTGTACGCATCCACCCCCAGGCGCAGCACGGGCAGGGCGGCTTGCGCAGCAACGGTCACCGCCATGGCATCGGTCAGGCGCAAACCGCCGGTGGTGGAAAACTCCTTGCGGTCCAGCAGCAAGCTGGTCAGGCGCCGCAGTTCTGCAGCGTCTGCCGCGCTGCGGCGCTGCAAGAAGGGAAAACGCACAAGCGTGCGTTTCCACAAATCATCCGGAATGGCGCGGCGTGCCACAGCCGCTTGTTCACGGCGCGCCTGCCGTTTATTCAACCAACGCGAGAGCACCATGCGTTGCAAGCGTCTGTGCGGGCTGTGCGGTCAGCGGCTGACCAAAGGGATGCGCTGAAACCCCTGGGCACTGAAACGCAAAACTTCGGCGCGGCGGTTGGGGCCCAGGCCTTGGCCCGCGTCCAGGTCCCAGTCGGTCAGCACGTGTCGTTCATAACCCGGCTCCAGCAACTGACTGGCGGGTCGGTGTGTGTGGCCATGCACCAACACGTGCGCCCGCCCGGCTTGCATCCAGCGCAAGGCAGCAACGCGGTCGATGTCGGTGCCTGCGGCGCCGTCATACCGTTGCCGTTCTTTGCTGGCGCTGCGGATCTGGCCGGCCACCTGCAGACGCTGGGGCAGGCTTTGAGCCAGGAAACGGAACTGCCAGGCGTCACTGCGCACCTCTTGTCTGAAGGCCTGGTACGGCTCGTCGTCCAAACACAGCGCGTCACCGTGGCTCAGCAGCACCCGCTGGCCGAAGGCTTGCAGCACGGTGGGGTCTTGCAGGCCTTGCATGCCGGCTTGCAGCAGCAGTTGCGGACCGACCAGAAAGTCGCGGTTGCCGGCCATGAAGGCCAATGTCAAGCGCTCACCGGCCGCGCGCAGCGCCGCCACGCAGCGCTGTTCAAAAGGCTGCTGCGCCATGTCGTCACCCACCCACAGCTCGAACAGGTCGCCCAAGATGAACACTGCATCGGCCGTGGTGGTCTGCAGGTGGCGTTGAAAGCCTGCAAAGGTGCGCGGCAGGGCCTGGCACAGATGCAGGTCAGAGATGAAATCAATCGCCTGCCAGCTGCTGGGCGCCTGAAGTTCGGGCCAGACGGGCGTTGCAGCCCCGTGGGACGCGCGATCAACCGCCAGCGCTGCAAGACCCGCCGGCGTTTGATGCATCAAACGATCTCGCGCGCGCGCTCGATGCGCACGTCCTCAAGCGGCACATCATCGTGTGAACCCTTGCGGCCGGTTTTCACCTTTTCTATCGCATCCACCACGTCAGTGCCGCTGGTCACGCGTGCAAACACTGCGTAGCCCCAGCCCTGTGACGTTTCTGACGTGAAGTCCAGAAAAGCGTTGTCAGCGACGTTGATGAAAAACTGCGAGGTGGCCGAGTGCGGGTCGCTGGTGCGCGCCATAGACAGGGAATACCGCAGGTTCTTCAGGCCGTTGTTGGCTTCATTGCGAATCTGCGCCTCGGTGGCTTTCTGTTTCATGGCGCTGTCAAAACCACCACCTTGCAACATGAAGCCTTTGATCACGCGGTGAAAGATGGTGCCGTCGTAATGGCCCTTGTTGACATAAGCCAGAAAGTTGGCGGCGGACAGGGGTGCTTTTACATCGTCCACTTCGATGGTGATGCTGCCGGCGCTGGTATCCATTTGTACGGTTTTCATGGGTTGTGTCTCACTTTTCTACGGTTGCTTTGTTGACGATGATGGGGGTTTCGGGGGTGTGCTGGTGCATGCCACGGGGCTTGACGCTGGTGGTGCGTATCTTGTCCACCACCTCCATGCCTTCGACCACCTTGCCAAACACTGCATAACCATGGCCGTCGCGAGACTGCGGTTGGTCCAGCATCTGGTTGTCACCCACGTTGATGAAAAACTGCGCCGTGGCCGAGTCGGGTATGCCGGTGCGGGCCATGGCCACGGTGCCACGGCTGTTGGACAGGCCATTGCGGCTTTCCAGCGGGATGGGTGCACGGGTGGGCTTTTCGCTCATGTCAGCCTTGTAGCCGCCGCCCTGGATCATGAAGCCGTCTATCACGCGGTGAAAGATGGTGCCGTTGTAGTGGCCTGCGCGCACGTACTGAACAAAGTTGTCCACCGTCTTGGGCGCTTTGTCGCGGTCCAGTTCCAGCACGATTTCGCCCAGGGTGGTGTTCAACTTCACCTTTTGCGCCCAGGCGGGCAGGGCGGCAGCGCAGGCCAGGCACAGCGCAAGCTGGGGGAGGGCAGTTTTAAGCAGGGTCTTCATCGGGACGGATTCTTTCCAGTGGCGGTGGGTGTTATGGGGCGGGTTCCAAGGAGCGGCCCTGTGAGCGCTGCAGCGGGGTGGGCACGCCGGGCTGCGCCGCGCTTCAGCCAGGTTTTGGGGTTGTGGAATCGCGCAGCAGGCCACGCACGGCTTCAAGGCGGCGCTGTTGAAGGGCTTCGATGGGCCCTTGGGCTGCCAGGGTTTCGAGCGTGCGTGCGGCCAGCATCAGATAAATCTGGCCCAGATTGGCGCGTGCGGTGCGGTGGCCAGGGTCGTTGCGCAAAGCGGTTTCAAGGGCCACGCGGGCCTCGTCCAGCCGCGCTGCGCGCGCATGCAGCAGCGCCACATTGTTGTAGGGGTCGGGCAGTTCTGGAAACTCCAGGCACATCTGTTCAAAGTGGGCCAGGGCCTCGGTGTCGCGCTGCAGGTCCAGCAGCAGCACGCCACGCAAGAAACGCAACTGCACGTCGCGCGCATCCACTGCGATGGCAGCGTCAACGCGCCGCAGCGCGGCGCTGGCGTCGCCAAGGGCAGCCAGCGCACGGGCATCGGCCAGCGCATCGGCGCTGGCAGCGGGGGCAGGCAGCCCCAGCAGCAAAACACTGCAAAGGGCCAGCACACCGCGCAGCCCGGCCCCTGGGCGCTTCAGGGCAGCACGGGCTTTAGGCGCAGTGGTGGGTGTGAAAGGCTTCAAGGTGGGAAGGTTTGCGTTGGATGGGCATAAGCGGGTCGCAACTCACCGCTGCAAGGGTCGGGTGTTTGACAGACAGCGCCGAATGCCAGGGTGAAGCACTGAACCAGCAGCCTGCCTGACGCAAAAAGCCCGCCGCTATACTGATTTCATTCTATCGATGACTGCTCAACCTGCAGCATGCAGTTCTTGCATGCGCACGCCGGCACCGGGTTTCAGCTTCCATGACTTTACGCATCCACAACACCTTGACGCGCCGCATGGAGGACTTCGTGCCTCTGCAACCGGGCCACGTGCGCATGTACGTGTGCGGCATCACGGTGTACGACCTGTGCCATCTGGGCCACGCACGCATGGCCCTGTCTTTTGACACGGCCTACCGCTGGTTGTTGGCCAGTGGCTACCGCGTCACCTACGTGCGCAACATCACCGATATCGAAGACAAGATCATCAAGCGCGCGTTGGACCGTGGCATCAGCATCCGGCAGCTCACCGACGAAATGATTGCTGCGATGCACCGCGACTTTGCCGCATTGGGCCTGGCCACACCCACGCACGAACCGCGCGCCACCGACTATGTGCCGCAGATGCTGGCCATCATCAGCCAGCTGGAAGCAAAAGGCCTGGCCTACCGCGCAGACGGTGGTGACGTGAACTTTGCCGTGCGCCGCTTTGCGGGCTACGGCAAGCTGTCGGGCAAGAGCCTGGACGAACTGCGGGCCGGTGAACGTGTGGCCGTGCTGGGCGACAAGGAAGACCCGCTGGACTTTGTGCTGTGGAAAGCCGCCAAACCCACCGAGCCGGCTGACGCGCAATGGCCCAGCAGCTACGGCCCCGGCCGCCCTGGCTGGCATATCGAATGCTCGGCCATGAGCTGCGCGATGCTGGGTGAACCTTTTGACCTGCACGGTGGCGGCATGGACCTGCAGTTTCCGCACCACGAAAACGAAATTGCGCAGAGCGAAGGCGCCAGTGGCGGTCCGTTCGTGCAGACCTGGATGCACAACGGCTTCTTGAACATGGACAACGAAAAGATGTCCAAGTCCTTGGGCAACTTTTTCACCATCGCCGACGTGCTGAAGAAGTTCGACGGCGAGGCCGTGCGCTTTTTCATGCTGCGCACCCATTACCGCAGCCCCTTCAACTTCAGCGACACGGTGCTCGAAGAAGCACGCACGGCTCTGCGCCGGCTGTACAACGCGCTGCAGGCTGCTGGCAGCCCCACTGCGGCGGCCATCGACTGGGACGACCCCCAGGCTGCGGCCTTCAAAGCCGCGATGGATGACGACTTCAACACGCCGGCTGCGCTGGCCGTGCTGTTCGACCTGGCGGGGCAGGCCAACCGGGGCCGCGTGGCCGCCGCCGCCTTGTTGCGCAGCTTGGGCGGTGTGTTGGGCGTGCTGCAAAACGACCCGCAGGTGTATCTGCAGGCCGGCGACTCGGTGATTGATGACGCAGCCCACATCGAAGCGCGCATCCAGGCGCGAGTTGCGGCCAAAGCTGCCCGCGACTTCGCCGGCGCCGACCGCATTCGTGACGAACTGGCCGCGCTGGGCATCGTGCTGAAAGACTCAGCGCAAGGCACCACGTGGGTACGCGCTTGAGCGCGGTGGCTGAGAAGACCGTTGCCCTAATGAAAAATTCGGCAACGTCGGCAACCTCGACCGTGGCAGCAGTGGCCGCTCTGGCCACTCCCGGCTACTGGGAAGACGCCTGCAAGCACCTGTCCAAGCGCGACCGCGTGATGAAAAAGCTGATCCCGCGTTTTGGGCAGGCCCGCTTATCGAGTCGCGGTGACGCCTTCACCACGTTGGCGCGGTCCATCGTGGGCCAGCAGATTTCAGTCAAGGCAGCACAAAGTGTGTGGGAGCGGCTGGTGTTGATGTTGCAGGGCGGTACCGCCGCTTTGCAACCGTCGCAATTGCTGGCGCACACAGCTGAAAAACTGCGCACTGCAGGCCTGTCGGCGCGCAAATCCGAGTACCTGCTGGACCTGGCCACCCATTTCAGCGGTGGGCAGGTGCATGTCAGTCACTGGAGCGAGATGGACGACGAGGCCATCATCGACGAACTGGTGGCCATCCGCGGCATTGGGCGCTGGACGGCGGAGATGTTTCTCATCTTCCACCTGATGCGGCCCGATGTGCTGCCACTGGACGACCTGGGGCTCATCAAAGGCATCAGCCTGAACTACTTCAGCGGTGAGCCCGTTTCGCGCGCCGAAGCGCGAGAAGTGGGCGTGGGCTGGGCCCCTTACCGTTCGGTAGCCACTTGGTATATTTGGCGCAGCCTCGACCCGCTGCCCGTGGAGTATTGATTTGTCCAAGCGACACTTCCTCGAGTTTGAACAGCCGATAGCCGAACTTGAATCCAAGATCGATGAATTGCGCTACGTGCAGAGCGAATCGGCTGTTGACATCTCCGACGAGATTGACCGCCTGAGCCAGAAAAGCCAGCAGCTGGCGCGTGACATTTATTCCAACCTGACACCGTGGCAGGTGACGCAGATTGCGCGCCATCCGCAGCGGCCGTACACGCTGGACTATGTGAACCAGGCCTTCACCGATTTCCAGGAACTGCATGGCGACCGGCACTACGCCGACGACCTGTCCATCGTCGGCGGCCTGGCCCGCTTCAACGGCCAGCCCAGCATGGTGGTGGGCCATCAAAAAGGCCGCGACACCAAGGAACGCACGCTGCGCAACTTTGGCATGGCAAGGCCCGAGGGCTATCGCAAGGCGTTACGGTTGATGAAACTCGCGGAAAAGTTTGGCCTGCCGGTGTTCACCTTCATCGACACGCCGGGCGCCTACCCGGGTATTGGTGCTGAAGAGCGTGGGCAGTCTGAAGCCATCGGCCGCAACATCTTTGAAATGGCACAACTGGAAGTGCCCATCGTCAGCACCATCATTGGCGAAGGCGGTTCGGGCGGCGCGTTGGCGCTGGGCGTGTGTGACCAGATGCTGATGCTGCAGTTCTCGGTGTACTCCGTCATCTCGCCCGAAGGTTGCGCCTCCATCTTGTGGAAGACGGCCGAGAGGGCGTCTGACGCCGCTGAGGCCCTGGGCATCACCGCGCACCGCCTGAAAGCGCTGGGCGTGATCGACAAGATCATCAACGAACCGGTGGGTGGCGCCCACCGCGACATGCCCTGGATGGCGGCGCAGTTAAAGCGCGCGCTGGCTGACGCACTGCGCCAATCGGCCGACCTGAAGCCCAAAGAACTGCTGCAGCGCCGCTACGAGCGCCTGCGCGGCTACGGCCGCTTCACCGACACCAAGGACCGCTGAACGTGGCTGCGCGCCGGGTGGCCGTGGCGGCCAGCGGCGGGCGCGATTCCACAGCGCTGCTGCACTGCACGGTGCGCCAAGCACACGCGTTGGGCGTGCAGGTGGTGGCCCTGCATGTGCACCATGGCCTGGTGCCGGCGGCCGACCAGTGGCTGCGGGGGGTGCAGCTGCAAGCGCGCCGATGGGGAGCGGAGTTTGCCGCGGTGCGCCTGCAGACGCAGCCCGCTGCGGGCCAAAGCGTCGAAGCCTGGGCGCGCCGTGAACGTTACCAAGCGCTGGCCGCGTTGGCGCGTGAGTCGGGCTGCAGCGCGGTGCTGCTGGCACACCACCGGCGCGACCAGGCAGAGACCTGGCTGCTGCAGGCACTGCGGGGTGCCGGCCCCGCCGGCCTGTCGGCCATGCCGGTGCAGGCCATGCGTGCGGGCTTGACCTGGTGCCGCCCCTGGCTGCAGCAGCCGCGCGAGGCCATTGAAGCCTACGTGCGCCGGCACCGTTTGCGCTTTGTCGACGACAACAGCAACGCCGATGGCCGCTACGCGCGCAACCGCCTGCGGCAACAAGTCTGGCCCGCGCTGACGCAGGCTTTTGCAGATGCAGAAACGGCATTGGCGTCCGCAGCGGCGCATGCCCAGGATGCACGGGTTTTGGCCACCGAAGTGGCGGCGCTGGATCTGCCGGGCTTAATGGTGGACCACGCGTGCGCGGCGGCCGGTTTACGGCTGCCCGCTTGGCTGCAGCTGCCACCGGCACGCCGCGCCAACGCCCTGCGCTTCTGGCTGCGGCAGGTGTTGGGCCAGGGTGCGCCTGAGTCGCTGGTGTTGCGCCTGTTGCAGGAACTGGTGCCCGCAAAAGGCCACAGCCCTCGCAGCGGCGCTCGCTGGCCCGCGCCGCAAGCTGAATTGCGTCTGCACCAGGGTATGTTGACCGCGCATCCCACAAGGACGGCGCTGGATGGGGCGGCTGCGGCACATGCGCCGAGCGGCGGTCCTTCCGCTGCTGCGCCGCAGGCCAAAACGGGCGCTGGTCCACAACAGCCGCAAGTGATGGATCTGAGCCACCCCGGCCTGTGGCCCGTGCCCGCTTGGGGTGGCAGCTTCGAAGTGGTGGCAGTCAACAACGGGGGTGCATCCCCGGCCCTGTTGCGCCAGGCCAGCCTGCGGCCACGAACCGGCGGCGAACGTTTCGCCGCACACGCTGCGGCTTTGCCGCGCAGCTTGAAAAAGCAGTACCAGAGTGCTGCAGTGCCGGCTTGGCAGCGCCAGGGCCCGCTGGTGTGGACAGCGGACGGTAAGCTGCTGTTTGTGCCGGCGCTGGGCCTGCATGCACAGTGCCTGGCTTCGCCCGGCCAGCCGCAGTGCAGCTTGCGCTGGGTGCCCGGCCTGCCCTGAGGTTGCGGGCTCCTGCGGGTTCGTCCACGGAGCACCGTGAGGGGCCAGCAACCCGCACTACCGACACTCTCGAGACTCTCGAGACTCTTGAGACTCTCGGCACGACCGGCACCGCCTGCACTGCCCGCACCGCTGTTTGGTCCGCGTCAGCCTGCTCGCTAAAATGCGCGGTTTTGCGCGCCCCAGGGCCAGGCTCTTGCAGCCGCCAGGAGCAGCGCCTGTCCAAACATTTTCACGGCACGCCGTGACGGGTCGGTTCTGATGGCATTGATCGTTCACAAATACGGCGGCACCTCGATGGGCTCGACCGAGCGCATCCGCAACGTGGCCTTGCGCGTTTCCAAATGGGTCAAGGCCGGCCACCAGCTGGTGGTGGTGCCTTCAGCGATGAGTGGCGAGACCAACCGCCTGCTGGGCATGGCCAAGGAACTGATGCCCGACAACGCGCCAGCGGCCACCCAACCCGAAGCGCTGCGTGAGCTGGACGCACTGGCGGCCACGGGGGAACAGGTGTCGGTGGGCTTGCTGGCCTTGGCGTTGCAGGCGCAAGGCGTGCCGGCCGTCAGTTATGGCGGCTGGCAAGTGCCTGTCTGCACCGATTCGTCGTTCACCAAAGCCCGCATCGAAAGCATCGACGACCAGCGCGTGCGTGCCGACCTGGCGGCTGGCCGTGTGGTCATCATCACGGGCTTTCAGGGTATCGACGGCCAGGGCAACGTCACCACGCTGGGCCGCGGCGGCAGTGACACCTCCGCCGTCGCCGTGGCCGCCGCGCTGAAGGCCGACGAGTGCTTGATTTATACCGATGTGGATGGTGTCTACACCACCGATCCGCGCATCGTTCCGGAGGCGCGTCGCCTGGCCACCATCAGCTTCGAAGAAATGCTGGAAATGGCCAGCCTGGGCAGCAAGGTGCTGCAAATCCGCTCGGTGGAATTTGCCGGCAAGTACCGCGTGCCGCTGCGTGTGCTGTCCAGCTTCACGCCCTGGGACATCGACCTGGCCGAAGAAGCGTGCTCGGGCACCCTGATAACTTTTGAGGATGACGAAAAAATGGAAAAAGCCGTGGTGGCGGGCATCGCCTTCAACCGAGATGAAGCCAAGATCAGTGTGCTGGGTGTGCCCGACAAGCCCGGTATCGCGTACCAAATACTGGGCCCGGTGGCCGATGCCAACATCGACATCGACGTCATCATCCAGAACGTGTCGCACAGCGGGCGCACTGACTTTTCATTCACCGTGCACCGCAACGACTATGCGCGCACCATGGCGCTGCTGCAGACGCAAGTGTTGCCCGCCACTGGCGCTGCCAGCCTCAGCGGCGACGCAAAGATCTGCAAGGTGTCTATCGTCGGTATTGGCATGCGCAGCCATGTGGGTGTGGCCAGCACCATGTTTCGCACGCTCAGTGAGGAAGGCATCAACATCCAGATGATCACCACCAGCGAGATCAAGACCAGCGTCGTCATCGACGAGAAATACATGGAATTGGCGGTGCGCGCGCTGCACAAGGCTTTTGGGCTGGAGCAGCCCGTAACCACCGCTTGAACACCCGCAGACAGCGTGGGCTTGGTGTGCCTTTTTGCGCGCTGAGCCCGCCGCCAGTTGCGGCTAGAATGCGCAGCTTCGCCGGAGTCGTGACCGAGTGGCCGAAGGTGCTCCCCTGCTAAGGGAGTATGTGGGCAAAACCTGCATCAAGGGTTCGAATCCCTTCGACTCCGCCAGCGCTACCTTTGAACAAGCCCCGCAAGGGGCTTTTTCCATAGGTAGAACGCTGTCTGCACCGTCCCGGACGTTCCCGCCAGATCCCGTACAAGCCGATCGTTTATTGGGGGTAGTTAAAGGGTAGGGGCGTGCCACGCAAAGTCAAAGAACCGTGGCCGATTGAAGTTCGCCGTTTGTCCAGGCCGGGACGGTGAAGCGTAGGCGGCGTCGACGACCTGGCGCTGCAGGTCACCGGGACCGGGGCAAGGAGCTGGGTGCTTCGCGTGAGCGTAGCCGGCAAGCAATGCGAAATGGGTCTCGGCAGCTTTTCGTCGGTCCCCCTGGCCCAGGCGCGCGAAAAGGCCCGAGCTCACCGCGCCAACCTTGAGCAGGGCACCGACTCGTTATCCCAGCGTCAAGCAGCTCAGAGTGCGATCGCTGCAGAGCG
>JANNMQ010000176.1:0-2320 GCA_031398045.1 Rubrivivax sp. | reverse complement strand
TGCGCCCCACGCGGCTGAAGGTGTACCGGCGTGGGCAGCTGCTGGCTGAAGCCGCCCCGGCCACGACAGCCTTGCATCTGGCAGGGCGACCGGCTGCATGCCAGCTGGTCGCCGGCTGACCAGGGGTAAACAACCCAGGGGTAGACATCGTGTCCCGCGCTTGGCGCGTGTGCCCGTACGGGTGCGCACCGGTCCGCACTTGCCCGCATCACTCGCCGGCCAGCAGCCCAGCTTTCCACAGATCTTGCACCTGCTCGAAGATGGTTGCCGCCGGCAGGAATCGTGTCCTATCGCCCGCCAGGCGCACCCACACCCGGGTGTCGTGCGGACCGGTGTCCACCGCCTGCTCGGCCCGGTAGCACACATGCCAGTGGTGCACTTCGACATACCGCGTGGGGTGGTGCCGCAGCGTCCAGGCCAGGCCCACCAGGTCGGCGAAGGCTTCTTCGCGGCGGGTGCGCCACATGTCGGACAGCAAGGCCACCTGGTCAGGCTTGAGATGGCCACCCAGCGGCGCTGCCCGCACGCCGTCCGGCAGGCTGCCCCAGGAGCGACGCAAATGACGCCAGCAGTGCCCCAGTTCATGCGCTACGATGGCTTCAACCACCGGGCCTGCCAGCCCGGGCGGCATGCGGTCCAGCGTGGACTGCGCTTCGGGGTTGCCGCGCATCGACAGCACCAGCTTGCAGCGACCATCAACGAACGCCATGCCGATGGGCGTTTCGCCGGGGGTCGGCTGCGGCTGCACGATGATGTCCAGGGGCAGGCGATGTTCCCGCGCGTAGCGCAGCACGGGCAGGGCCGCTTCCAGCCAGATGCGTTCGGTGGCCGTCAGTTCCACCGTGGCCAAAGCTGGGGCCAAGGCCAGCCAGAAGGCCCACACCGCAACCCAAGCACGCTGAACCATGCGTCCCCCTGCCGGGCCGTTGTCCGCAGGCCCAGGTTCCAAGCCTGACGCCGATGCTGCGAGGCGATGCACCGTGAAAGGCCGGATAGGGGGTCTACTTTGTGCTTCAGGTGCTGGGCGCAGCCTTCTTTGCAGGCTTTTTGGCCACCTTCTTGGCGACCTTCTTGGCGACCGCCTTGCGGGCCGCCGCGGGTTTTGA
Source organism: Rubrivivax sp. (assembly GCA_031398045.1). Classification (GTDB taxonomy): domain Bacteria; phylum Pseudomonadota; class Gammaproteobacteria; order Burkholderiales; family Burkholderiaceae_C; genus Rubrivivax. The sequence continues at coordinate 1,214 of JANNMQ010000176.1, read as the reverse complement.
CGGCGCAGGTTTTGACGCTGCCGGACCTGCCCGCGGGCTGGCAGCTTTGCGCGCCGTTTTGTTCGCCATCGGGGCAGCTGCTTTTCTGGGTGCGGCGCGCTTGTGTGCTGCGGTCACCGGCGCGGCGGCGACAGGTTCGTCGGCCCCTTCTTCGTAAGTCAGCACCGCAGCCCTGCTGCGCGACACGCGCTCGGTCATCGCCAGCGCTTCGGCCTTGCTGATCAAGGGGTACGACTGCGGCTTGCCATCGGGGCCGAACTTGGCGACGCGGATCTCGCCGCGGTTGACACCATCCACATGCGACACATGCAGCCACTTTGAAGTGGCGCTGCGCGCCTCAAAGATCACCTGGTCATAGGGCAGCCCCAAGTTGATCGTCAGCTTGAACAGGTCCAGCACGGAAGCCTGCGGCGATTGCAAATCGGCTGCCTGCCCAGTGAGGTGCTGGCTGCCCGGCACGCCACCCACCCGTTTGTTCAGCACCGGCCCCCGGTAGGCGCAATTGATGGTGATGGGCTTGCCCAGCGCATCGCGCAGCGGGTCCAGCACAGCTGCACACAAGGCCCGCAGCGCCGCCAGCGCAGCCGGCCCGGGTTCGTTGTTGATGCCTTCGGCCTTCGCGGTGTTGGAGTGTTTCAGTTCTTCCAGGGTGAAGTGACGTCCGATGTGCATCCGGGGCTCCTGGTTTGGCGGCTGCGCTGAATGGTTTGCAGTGTCGGTGCTAAGTGCCCACGGGCATATCCCAATGTTTGAAAGGAAACGTTCGGTTGGCCGACTATCAGCAGGGTGCTCATCGACTTGTAGGCATCCGCTTTTCAACTTTTTTTGAGGACCAGCCCATGATCTTTAATGCTGCCCGTTGCGCCCCCCGCGCAACCGCCCTGACTGCCGCTTTGACCACCGCCCTGGCCACCTTCACGCTCGGCACACCGGTTCATGCGCAGGTCGACCCCAACCAGATGCTCGACACCTTTGAACGCGCTGGCGGCAAGTTCGAGGGCTTTCGGCGTTCAGGTGCCAAGGGTGTCTGTGCCAGCGCCGAATTTGTCGGCAGCGCAGAAGGCCGGGCGCTGTCGGTCGCATCGGCTTTCAGCGGCCAACCCGTGCCGGTGGTGGCCCGCTTTTCCATCGGCGGTGGCAACCCCAAAGCACCTGACAACACCCGCAGCCAACGCAACATGGCGTTGCAATTTGACTTGCCCAATGGCGAAACC
>JANNMQ010000165.1:0-13709 GCA_031398045.1 Rubrivivax sp. | reverse complement strand
CGGCTTCAAACAGATGCTCCACCAAATGGTCGCGGGTACTTAGAGCCTGCGCCGACAGGCGCAGCACGTACAGGTGCCAGGCATGCTGTTCACCAACCGGTGCCGCCGGTGGCATCAGCAGCGGCAGCCCTGCCAGCGCCTGGTTGTAAAGCGCCGCCAGTGCGGCGCGTTGCTGCGCGAAGACCTGTGCGCGCTTGAGCTGGTGAATGCCCAGTGCCGCCGCAATGTCAGTCAAGTTGTACTTATAGCCTGGCGCCACCACTTCGTAGTACCAGCTCGGCACTTTGGCCGTAAAACGGTCGAAAGCGTCGCGGTTGATACCGTGCAGCCGCATCACGCGGGCGCGCGCCGCCAACTCGGCGCTGCGGGTGACCAGCATGCCACCTTCACCGGTGGTGATGGTTTTGTTGGCATAAAAACTAAATACCGTGGCGTCGCTGTCCAGCGTGCCCACCAGGCGGCCCGCGCTGGTGGTGGGCAGCGCGTGGGCGGCGTCTTCCACCACTTTCAGGCCGTGCCGTTGCGCGATGTCCAGGATGGCTGGCATGTCCGCCGCCAACCCGGCGTAGTGCACCGGCATGATGGCCTTGGTGCGCGGCGTGATGGCGGCTTCGACCAGCGCCGGGTCGATGTTCAGGGTGGCGGGGTCGATATCGACCAAGCGCACATCGGCGCCCAGGTAACGCACCACCTCGGCGGTGGCGGTGAAGGTGTGGGTGGTGGTGATGACTTCGTCGCCCGGGCCGATGCCCAGCGCTTCCAGAGCCAGGTGCAGGCCGGCCGTGGCGGAGTTGACCGCAACGCAGTGCAGCGCATCGGGCTTGCCCAGCCAGGCCGCAAAGTCCTGTTCGAAACGTTTCGCCTTGGGGCCGGTGGTAACCCAGCCGCTGCGCAAGGTGTCGACCACTTCGGCGATCTCGTCCTCGCCTATCTCGGGCAGGGCAAACGGCAGGAACGGCAGTCGGGTTGAATCGGTATCGGTATCGGTATCGGTATCAGCGGCCATGTCCAATTATCGACTGCGCCCTGGCGCCTCGCTCGCCACGGCCAAAGCCGCGGCACCAGGCTTGCCCACCCAGGCCAGTACATGGGTGCGCAGCAGGGGCAAGGCATTGAACACCCGGTACAGCCCCGGATGCAGGGCGCACACGGCACGCGCCAGCGGCGGCGCCAGCGTCACTCGCCGGTGGTGCAGCCGACCTTGTGGAAACAGCTGCCGCAGCCGCGCCACTGGCACGCCGCGCACGTCGGGGTTGCGCGGGTTGTCGACAGTGAAGTCGTACCAGATGACAGCGCCACCGGGCTTCAGCCAGCGCCACATTGCTTGCGCCAACTGCTGCTGAAAACCGTCGTCCAGCAGCGACGAAAAGACGGTGGACTGCAGCACCAGGTCGACGCTGCCCGCGGGCACGGGGCCAGCCGTGGCGTCGCCCAGGGTCAAGCGCACAGCGGCGGGCAGCAGCCGCTGCGCTTGGGCGTGGCGCTCGGGCAGCAGTTCCAGGCCGTGCAGGTGTTGCGGCTGGAAGCCCAGGCGCAGCAGTTCCAGCAGGTTGCCGCCAGCACCACAACCCACTTCCACCAGTTGCAGCGCCGAGACGTCATGCACCCCGCTGCGCGTGAACTGCCGCAACAGCGCGCGCTGGCGCTCTTGCACCGACTGCCAAACATCGGGCTGCAGCAGGCTGTAGCGGTCGGGCGGTGTGTGGCGTTGGCGGCGGGCGTAACGTTCGGCGACGGCGCTGGTTTCATCTTCAGCTGCAGTGCCGCTTTGGGGTGCTTTGTTCATGCCACGGCCTGCAAGAACCGCTGCGCCAACCCGGCATAGGCGTGATGGGCCAGCACAAAGCCGCGCCCGCGTTCGCCCATGGCCCGTCTCTCAGGCAGCGGCACAGCAGCCAGCCGCTGCAGCCCTTCAGCCACCGCCATCGCCGATTCAGGCGCCACGGTGAGCCCGGCTCCGGCTTCGGCGACGGGGTCGTTACCAGCCTCCACCGCATGCAGCACGGGGCAGCGCGCCATCATGTAGTCCATCAGCTTGTTGGGCGCAATGCCAAAACGGTAGATGGGCACCCGCTGCCAGCCGATGTAAGCGATGTCAACGGCGGCCAGGAAAGCCGGTATCTGCGCCTTGTTGATGGGCGGCAAAAACTGCACGCTGGCTTGCAGGCCCTCGTCGTGCACCCGCTGTTGCAAACGCGCCTGCTCGTGGCCGCTGCCCACCAATACAAAACTCAGGGCATCACCTGCGGGCAAAGTCTGCAGCACACGCGCAGCATCCAGCAGCGTGTCGAGCGCATTCGGCAAACCCATACTGCCGGCGTAGCCCACCACGGTGCGGCTGTTGTGGGGGCCACCACGGCGCGCCCTTGCCAGCGCCGCCTGCACATCGGCGCGCAGCGGCTCCGGTGCACCCTGCCAATCGTCAGCGGCGATGCCGTTGGGCACGATGTGCAGCTTGCGCAGGTCGAGGCCGCGGCGGGCCATGTGTTCATGCACCTTGGGCAACATGCTGACCACCACGTCGGCCTGCCGGTAGGCACTGCCCTCGGCCCAGGCGCACAGCAGCGCAAAGGGGTGGTAAGGCGACATGCCCGACAGTTCTATCGGGCTCAGCGGCCACAGGTCATGGACTTCAAACACCAGCTTGGCGCCAGCGCGGCGGGCCAGGCGGCGGGCGACCCAGAAGTCCATCGGGTAGGTGCTGGATGCAATCACCACGTCGGGCTTGAAATTTCGCACCAAACGCGGGGTGTCGGCCCACACGGCGCGCAAGAAGGCAGCCATGTTGCACAGACGTGCCACACCGTTACCCTGGTAGCTGGGTGTGACGTACCAGCGGTATTGGATGCCGTCGATGATTTCATCACCGGCCGCAGGTTGGCGGCTGCGCACATGGCTGTGGTCGGCCGCCAGCATCCATACGGCATGCCCGCTGCGCACCCATTCACGGGCCAGGTGGTAGGGCCTGAACTCCATGCCCAGCGTCGGGCTGCCGGCGTAATGGTTGATGTAGACGATATTCATGGGCGGGGCGGCAGGGCCTGCTGATGGGTCGCTGACGGGGCCACGGACGAAACGGCTGACAGGTCCGCAGCCGGGACCACTGCCGCAGCCGCTGCAGACGGCGCCAGCTGCTGGTAAACCGCCATCATGGTGGCCACGCAAGTCGGCCAGCTGTAGTGTTGCTGCACCAGCCGCCGGCCCGCTGCGCCCATGGCCTGGCGCAGCGGCGCGTCTTGCACCAGTTGCGCCAGCGCTGAAGCCAGCGCCTGCACGTCGCCGGGTGGCACCAACAAGCCTGTCACGCCGTGCTGCACCACCTCGGGCAGGCCGCCCACGTGGCTGGCCACCACCGGGCGTTCGCAGGCCGACGCTTCCAGCACCGAGACGCCAAAACTTTCTTGCCGACTGGGGGCCACGAAGATGTCCATCTGCTGCAGTGCCAGCGGCATCTGACTGTGCGGAATGCCACCCACAAACGCCGTGCGGTGCTGTTGACCCAGGTTCTGGCACAGGGCTTCGTATTCGGCTCGTTGTGGCCCGCCGGCCAGCAGACGAAGCTGCAGGCGTCGGCCATCGGGTGCACAGGCCGGCAGTTGCGCAAAAGCGCGCAGCAGGATGTCGATGCCGTAGGTGCTGGCCAGGCCCTTGCTGGTGCCGATGATGAACTGCTGCGGGTCGGATGCAGCAGGCGCCGAGGGCACAAAATGGTGAGTGTCCACACCGAAGGGTGTCACGAAGAGCGGTGGCGCTGCGGGCAACAGTTGCTGCACACGCCGCACCAGCGCTTGGCTGGTGGCCGCCAAGGCATCGGCTTGCAGCAAGATGCGGCGCAGCAGCCATGCATGCAACGGTGAATGATGCGGAAACTCGTCCACGTCGCTGCCCCACACCGACACCAGCCGGGGCGGTCGATCCGCCAGTGTGGCCAGGGTGGCCAACGTGGCCAACAAGCCGTAGCCGGTGGCGTAATGGGCGTGCACCAGGTCCAGCCGACCCTGTTGTATCAAGCGGCGTACCAGGCGGCGCAAAGCGGGCACGGCCAACAGATAACCCACAGCACCGGACGGCTGCAGCCTGTGCAGCGCAACCCTGGCGTCCCAGCCCTGCGGCAGCGGCGCATGCACCGTGGCGCAGGCCACACCACAGCCTGCCTGCACCAGGCCGTTGGCCCAGCGCTGCAGGTGGATGGAGTTGCCGGCGCCCACCAGCAGCACGTTCATGATGCCCGCCTGAGCAGGTTCTTGGCCGACTGCAGGCCCGCAAAGAAGCGCAAGCCACTGTCTGAACCCACACCCTCCAGCAGCGCAGCCGCTGTACGTGAACGCCAGCTGGCGCCCATCCGGCGCTGCACCTGCGCGGCGGCGCCGAAGGCAAATTGCCGCAGCAGCACCCAGCGCAGCCAGGGCAAATCCTGGGGCGCCCTGAGCACACCGTTTTGAAGGTAGGCATCAGCAGCGGCCTGCAGCGCCAGGTCGCGGTCGCGGGCCATCGCAGCAAAGGCGCGGCTGTCGTTGCCCGCGTGCAGCCGGTAGTCCACCAAGTCCAGCGCCAGGTGCACAAAGCGGTGGCCCTGGGCAGCCAGCCGGTACCAGGCGGCACCGTCACAAGCACGTGGCAGGCGTTCGTCAAAACCACCCAGGGCCTGCAGCGCACTGCGGCGCACGGTGACCGTGGCGTTGCAGATCGGGTTGCCAGCAATCAGTTCACGCCTGAAGTCAGGCGCCGCTGCTTGCCAGTGCAGGTGGCCCAGCGGCTGGCCTTCTGCGTTGATGGTGCAGAAATCCGACCACACCAGCGTGGCCTGCGGATCGGCCTGAAAGGCAGCCACCGCCGCTGCCAACCGCCCCGGGCGGAATCGGTCGTCGGAATCGAGAAATGCCACCAGCTCGCCCTGCGCGTGCGCCAACCCAACGTTGCGTGCCCGCGCCTGGCGTTGGCGTGTTTGCTGCAACAGCGTGATGCGCGGCCCGTAGGTCTGCAACAGCGCCACCGACCCGTCGGTGGAACCGTCGTCCACCACGATCACCTGCAGCGGCGCAGGCTCTTGCAGCAGCACACTGTTGATGCACTCTTTCAGGTAGATGCTGTGGTTGAAGCTGGGAATGATGACGCTGACGCTGGGCGTGGCCATGCCTTCATTCCCGTCGCGATGCAATCAGGTAGCTCATCGCCAGAAAGTCCTTGAACACACCCAGTGTCAAGGTATTGAGAAGCCCACTGCGCGACGCCGCTGGCGGCATGCGGCGCTGCCACTGCTGCAGCTTCAGGCCGGGCACCTGCAGCAGCTGCAGCGCCGTTTCGCGCGTGAAAAATCGCAAATGGGTGCGGTCCAGCTGGCCGGCGTCTTCATAGCGCCAGCGGCCTTGCAACAGCAGTGGCAGCACCACGCGGGCGTGGCGCACGTTGGGGATGCTGGCCACCAGCAACCCACCAGGCTTCAGCAAACGCTGCGCCTGCAGCACAAAGTCCCAGGGGTCCACCAGATGCTCCAGCACGTCCAGGCACAACACCAGGTCGAAACTGGAGGCTGCAAAAGCCTTGCGCACCAGCTGTTCGGCGTCGCCGACGTGCAGCTTGTCGACACGGCTGCGGGCCAGCGCAGCCGCCTGCGGTTGCATCTCTATGCCGGTGGTGGTGGTGCAACGACGGCTGTCCTTCAGCCACTTCAGCGTGGCGCCAGTGCCGCAGCCCACTTCCAGTACCTGGGCCGCATGCGGCGGCAGCAGGCCTTCGATTTCGCGTCGCGCATGGTCGAAATAGACCGCGGGCTTGGAGTCGTATGCGGCCACTGTCATGACGGATGCACCTGGGGGCCCAGCGGCAGGTCGCTGTGCGGTGCAGGGCGCGGCTTCTGTTGTTCGGCGCGGCGCAACAGCCAGCTTAACGCAGCCAGATCAAATGCAGCCCGCAAGGCCCAGGCTGCCGCGGCCCCTTCAATGCCGTGTTGCTGCACCAGCCACACCAGACCAGCCAGAAACAGCGGCAACTCAAGCAGGTGCAGCAGCGCTGTCTGGCGCGCAAGACCATAACCGTGCAGGGCCGCAAACGGGATGTGCGCCACCGCATTGAACACAAAACCCAGCAGCAGGATGCGTGTGGCGGCACTGCCCTGCGCCGCAAACTCAGGGCCCATCCAGGCACCCAGCAAGGACGGGGCAAACACGCTGCCCAACAGTGCCAGCGGCAGAACCGCAGCCAGCGTCAGCACGGTCGCGCGGCGACGCAGGACGCGGCCGGCGCCGGGGTCTTCAGGCGCGCTTTGTGCAGCGGCCAGCGCCGGAAACAGCGCGCCTGCCAACGCCACAGGCAACACGAGCAAGCGCGACACCATTTCAAAAGGCGCGGCATAGTGCGCCAGCGCCACGGCCGACAGGAGGCCGCCGATGACAAAGCGGTCGGCGTAGACGATGACGGGGCTGACCACATTGCTCACTGTCAGCCAGCCCCCCATGCGCAGCAAGGGCGCCGCCCATTCGCGCTGCACCAGGCGCCAGCCCAGCTTGATGGCCGCGGCGCTGGGCAGTGCATGCGCCAGCAGCACCAGCCAGCGTGCGCACACGATGCTGGCCAGCGCCCAGTCCAGCCGCGGTGTGTAAAACGCGGTCAGGCAAGGCGCGGCAAACAGCAGCACGCCGGCCGGCACACGGATGGCCGTCAGCAACTTGAAACGCTGCAGGCCTTCGAGCACACCCCGAAAGGCCGCCGTGCCCACCGTGGGTGGTATGCCCAACGCGATGATCAGCAGGCCGTTGGCCACTTCATCGTGCAGCGCTGGGGGCACGCGGTCCATCCAGGCACCGGGCCATACGGCCATTGCAGCCACGCCAACACCACCCAGCACCCCCGCCACCGCCACCAACGCCACCGCGGTGGAACATACGGCGGGCAGGTCGGCCGATGAAGGGCGCCCTGCCCGTTCGGCCACAAACTTGGTCAGCGCGCGACCCAGGCCAAACTCGAAGAGGCCGAAGTAACCTATCAACACCCAGGCCAAGCTGAGCAGGCCAAAGCGTTCGGTACCCAGCTGCTGCACCAGCCAGGGCATGGCCAGCAGCGCGGCCAGCAGCGGCAGCACCGTGCCCAGCAGGTTCCAGCCGGCATTGGACAGCACGCGGCGGAAGTTGGTCATGGCCCGCCCATGGGCTTTCAGCGCGCGCGCTGGTCGCCAGCAGGCTGCAGCGCCAACCGCAACGCGCCAACCACCAAGTCCTGGTCGGCGGCGCTCAGGTCGGCACTCATCGGCAGGCTCAAGACACGCTGTGCCAGTTGTTCACTGACGGGGCAACCACCGGGTGGTGCAAAAGACGCATAAGCCGGTTGCAGATGCAAAGGCCTCGGGTAATGCACGGTCGTGGGCACACCAGCGGCTTGCAGCGCCACCTGCACGCGGTCGCGTTCTTCCACCACCAGCGTGTATTGCGCATAGACCGAGTTGCGGTCAGGCCGCACCGTGGCACACCGTGCACCGTCCAACCCAGCCAGCAGCGTGTCATAACGTGCGCCAACTTCGGCACGGCGCTGCAGCTCCCATTCAAAACGTTCCAGCTTGGCCAGCAGCACGGCCGCCTGCAGGGTGTCGAGCCGACCGCCCACACCGACACGGGTGTGCAGGTAGCGGCTGCTCTGGCCGTGCACCCGAATCTCGCGCGCGGCCTGCGCCAGCCGCGCATCGCTGGTGAACAGCGCACCGCCATCGCCATAACAGCCCAGCGGTTTGCTGGGGAAAAAACTGGTGGCGCCGAAAGTGGACAGCGCGCAAGACCGACGGCCACGGTACAGCGCACCAAAACTTTGCGCCGCGTCTTCGATCACGGCCAAGCCTTGTGGGTGCAGCGCCGTGGGCTGGGCGATGGCGTTCAGTTCGTCCATGTCAGCCACCTGGCCATACAGCCCCACCGGCATCAACGCGCGGGTGCGCGGCGTGAGGGCGGCCTGCACCAGCCTCACATTCAGGTTGCAAGTGTCGGGCTCAACATCTACAAAAACCGGCGTGGCGCCGGCAAGGACGATGGTCTCGGCGGTGGCGGCAAATGTGAAGGGTGTGGTGATGACCTCGTCGCCGGGCTGGATGTCCAGCGCCATCAACGCGATCAACAGCGCCTCGGTGCCGCTGGCCACGGTGATGCAGTGTGCTGCGCCGGTGAAGGTGGCCAGTGCAGCTTCCAGCTCGGTCACCTCGGGGCCCATGATGTACTGGCCGTGGTCCAGCACACGCTGCATGCGGCTGTCGATGCTGCTCTTCAGCGCCGTGTACTGGGCCTTCAGGTCGATGAATTGCATGGGCAGTGTCGGCTCAGCTTTCATAACAATTGCAGCACGCTGCCTTGCAGCCGGTAGCGCTCGCCGCTGGCTGGGCAGTGGGCCTCGATGGCCTCGCCTTCGGCCGACGCGGGCAGCGGCAGGCGTTCGCCCAGGCGGCTCATCCAGCCGATGCGCCGCGCCGGCACACCCACCACCAGTGCAAAGGCCGGCACGTCGCGGCTGACCACGGCGCCAGCACCTACAAAGGCAAACTCTCCCACCGACGTTCCACACACCACTGTGCAGTTAGCGCCCAGCGTGGCACCGCGCCGCACCAGCGTGCGCCGGTACTCGTGTTTGCGCACCACCGCCGCGCGCGGGTTGTGCACGTTGGTGAACACCATGCTGGGGCCGCAGAACACGTCGTCTTCCAGCGTCACGGCATCAAACACCGAGACGTTGTTCTGGATCTTCACGTTGGCGCCGATCAACACGTCGTTGCCCACAAACACCCCCTGCCCCAGCGAACAGCCCGGCCCGATGCGTGCACCGGCGCACACATGCGCAAAGTGCCACACCCTGGTGCCTGCGCCCAGTTGTGCCCCGGCGTCGACGATGGCGCTGGGGTGCACGCTGGGGTGCTCGCTGGGATGCTCGCTGGAAGTGGCAAGGGCAACTGCGGATTCGGCGGTGTCGGCGGTATCGGCCATCAAAACACCAACGGCAAGCCGACCCTCACACCGTCGCGGGCGCTGCGGTAGGCCGCAATCACCACTTCCAGGCTGCGCAGGCCTTCGTAGCCGTCCACCTCGGCCTGCACCTCACCCCGCAGCGTGCTGATGACGTTGTCGTAATACAGCGGATGGCCCAGGCCATACACCGAAGGCGCGCTGTAGTTGGCGTCCAGCACCTGCGCGTCTTCAGGTTGCGGTTGGTCAAATTCCCAATGTTCGATGCGGTTCACGGCCACACCGCCCACGCGCACGGTGCCCCGTTCACCCAGAATGGTGATGCTGCCTTCCAGGTTCTTGCCATAGGTCAGCATGGTGACGTTGATGGACGCCAGCCCACCCTTGCGCAACCGCAGGCTCATCACCCCCGTGTCCTCGGCCTCGATCTCGCGCGCCAGCGTGGCGGTGTAGGCATGCACGCTGTCCACCGGGCCCAGCAGCCAGTCCACCATGTCTACGTAGTGGCTGGCCTGGTTGAGAAAGGCGCCGCCGTCCAGGTCCCAACGGCCGCGCCACGGGGCTTCGTCGTAGTAACTCTGCGGGCGCGTCCAGAACACGTTGACATTGACCAGGTAGACGCGACCAAAACGCCCTTGGTCCACGGCCTGCTTCACGCGTTGCAAGGTGGTGTTCAAGCGGTTCTGTTTCACCACAAAAAGCTTGACACCCGCCTGGCGGCACACCCGCACCATTTCCATGCCTTCGTCCCATTTGGTGGCCATGGGTTTTTCGCTCACCACATGGCGGCCGGCCTGCGCCGCTGCCATGGCCTGGCGTGGGTGCAGGCCGCTGGGGGTGGCCAGCACCACCACGTCAGCGTCAGTGCCGGCCAGCAGGGCTTCCAGGCTGCTGTAGCCGCGTGCCCCTGTGGCGTCAGCGGCGCGCTGAAGGTGCTGCGGCTGGTTGTCGCACACGGCCACCAGCTCAGCGCGGCTGCGGTGCTGTTGCAAGGCTGAAAAATGGTTGGCTGATATGCGCCCACAGCCCACCAGCGCAAAGCGCACGGGCCGGCCGGTGATGGGAAATGTTGCTTGCATCGGTGCAGGGTGGCTGAAGACGGGCTCTGGAGCCTTGAAAACCGGCGAATTCTACGGCTGCGCCTAAACTAAGAAGCCTTCACCCCAGCGCCAAGAACCCGGCGCCAGCACCCCAGCCAGACATGAGCGACGACAACAACGCCCTGATCACCGAACGGCGCGAAAAGCTGCAAGCCCTGCGCGCTGCCTGCGCCAGCAACGGCACCGCGCCCTTCCCAAACGACTTCAAGCCCACCCACCACGCCGCCACACTGCACCAGCAGCATGGCGAAGTACCGAACGAAGAACTGGAAAGCCAGGCCGTCACCGTCAGCGTGGCCGGCCGCATGATGCTCAAGCGCGTGATGGGCAAGGCCTGTTTTGCGACGCTGCAAGACGGTTCGATGGGCCAGCGGGTTGAGCACGGTGCCGGGCGCATCCAGCTCTACATCACCCAAGACGCCGTGGGTGCCGACACGCTGGCCGCCTTCAAGCACTGGGACCTGGGCGACATCGTGGGCTGTGTAGGAACCCTGTTCCGCACCAAAACCGGCGAGCTCTCGGTGAAGGCCACCCAGGTGCGGCTGCTGACCAAAAGTCTGCGGCCGCTACCCGACAAGTTCCACGGCATGACCGACCAGGAACAGAAGTACCGCCAGCGTTATGTCGACCTCATCACCGACGACGCCGCACGCACTCGCTTCGTGGCGCGCAGCAAGGCGGTGTCGTCGATCCGCAGCTTCATGGTGGAAAATGGCTTCCTGGAAGTTGAAACGCCGATGCTGCACCCGATACCGGGCGGTGCCAACGCCAAGCCCTTTGTGACGCACCACAACGCGCTGGACCAGCAGATGTACCTGCGCATCGCGCCCGAGCTCTATTTGAAGCGGCTGCTGGTGGGTGGCTTTGAGCGCGTGTTCGAGATCAATCGCAACTTCCGCAACGAAGGCATCAGCGTTCGGCACAACCCCGAATTCACGATGATGGAGTTCTACGCGGCCTACTGGACACACCACGAGCTGATGGACTTCACTGAAAGCGTGTTGCGCCACGCCGCACGCGCGGCCACCGGCACCGCCGCCATCAGCTATGCCGGCCAGCCGGTGCACCTAGACCGGCCGTTCACGCGCCTGTCGGTGCGTGAATCGCTGGTGGTGCATGCGGGGCTGACCCACACGCAGGCCGACGACGACGGCTTCATCCGCGCCCGCCTGAAGGCCGTCGGCCAAGAGGCCCCGGCGCACTGGGTACTGGCGCAGCTGCAGTTTGGACTGTTTGAAGCCGAAGTTGAATCCAAACTCTGGCAGCCCACTTTCATCATCGATTACCCGGTGGAAGTCAGCCCACTGGCGCGGGCCTCCGACAGCAACCCGGCCATCACCGAACGTTTTGAGCTCTTCATCACCGGGCGTGAGTACGCCAATGGTTTTTCGGAATTAAACGATGCCGAAGACCAGGCGGCACGTTTCCAGGCCCAGGTGGCGAACAAGGACGCGGGCGACGAAGAAGCGATGTTCTATGACGCCGACTTCATCCGCGCGCTGGAAATCGGCATGCCGCCGGCTGGTGGTTGCGGCATCGGCATCGAACGGCTGATGATGCTCATCACCGACAGCCCCAGCATCCGCGACGTGATTTTGTTCCCGGCCTTGCGCCGGGAAGGCTAAGGACCTGCTGCCGTGCCACCCTTGAACGCGCGCATTGAATCGCTGGGCCTGATCGAACGCACACTGTGGAATGAACTGGCGCAAGCCAGCCGCGAACGTGAACACCCCTGGCGCGTGCTGGCACTCGCCACACTGGAAACCAGCACCGAAGGCACCCGCGCCGCCGCCCGCAGCGTGGTGCTGCGCGAAGCGCGAGCTGAACACCACCAACTGCTGTTCTACACCGACACCCGTTCGCCCAAGGTGCAGCAACTGCGCCAGCAACCCCAGGGCACCTTGCTGGCGTGGTCAGCAACCCTGGGATGGCAGTTGCGGCTGGAGGTGGACTTGGCCGTGGCCGACAGCGGCCTGGAAGTGTCTTCGCGCTGGGCGCGTGTGAAACTCAGCCCCAGCGCACAGGACTACCTGGCCGCACTACCGCCGGGCACACCGGTGGACCGTTATGAACCCGAACGCGGCTCGCGGGAATACTTTGCAGTGGTTACCGCGCAGGTCACGGCGGTGGACTGGCTGGAACTGCACGCCGACGGCCACCGCCGCGCCAGGTTCGACGCACGGGGCGCGCGCTGGCTGGCGCCTTGAATCACCGGCCGCAGCACCGGCTGGCACCCAGGTGGTGCGGCCGCGAAAACCCGACTTCACGCACCGGCCTGTTCAGATGCGGCGGTTGATGGCCCTGCTCCAATGTCCACTGATCGCTGATCGCTTGGCCAGGTAGTGACAAGGCTCCGGCGCAGGCCTAGACTGTTGCCGCCGCACAGAGCAGCCCCGCTGGTTGGCTGCGTGGGCACCGCGCTGTGGGGGCTCTAGGTAGTCATTTGTCTGTTCGCATGCCAACTCATTTCCTGAGGAGCATAATAATGCCCAGAATCAAGACGATGACGGTAGAGGTGTTCGATGGCGCTTCGGCACTCACCAAGCTGCAGGCCGTGGCAAGCAAACGCGAAGTCAAAGCGGCTTTGGCCCACGCCCTTGCTCAAGGCTTTGCACCGAGCAACAAGGCCAGCGATGTGCAGGGATTCAAGCGGACCTACAAACCCGAGGGTACGGTCAGCAAGGGCGGTGAGACGGTCAAGAAGCTGGACTACAGCTACCTGATCCAGGACCTGAAGAAAGCCGGCTCTGCCGACCGTGCCGCGATCGTGGTGGGCACCCTCTCGGCACCAGGAATCACCGGAGGCAGCGAAGTGGATGTGCGCTACCTGGTGGCGCCCAACGGCGACGTGACCAAGGCCATAGAGATGCGCTACGAAGCAGCCAAGAAGGGAATGATCGGAACCCAAAGTTGGTGGACTCGCTTCAAAGCCTGCATCACGGGCAAGTGCGCAAAGACCTGTGCCGCATCACTGGGCACCTGCAGCTTCACCGGCTGGGCCGGTTATTTGCAGTGTGTCGCCATTGCCTGCGGCGGCTGTTCGGCCAGATGTGTGGCCTGTGCCAGTTGCAAGTGCCGCTGGTGGTGCAGATGGGCGGCTGGCTGCTGCGAGAACTAGCGTCACGGGTGACGTGTCTGCAAGCCGCCCGGGGTGTCGAGTGTTGTGCGCTCCGCAATTTGAATGCTGGTTGTCACGGCACCCTAGCGGCGACGGCCAACACCGTGCAGGACGGGTCGTCATCCATCCGCGTCAAAACGAGGTCAACAACATGCAAACAGATTCTGCCCAGTGGTTCATGTTCGCGAAGTCTGTCGCCGACAGGCCCCCACCGGAGGGGCCACCGGAGGTCGACGGCGCTGCTTTCATTGTGAATTCGGCAACCCACAAATACGTCCGGCCAAGTCAGGATAGCGACGTTCAGGCTTTTTTGACCTGGGGTTCGGCCACCCCCGTCACAAGCCAGCAAGTGACACTGGACTGCGGCCTGGCGGTTCCGGTTGATGCCTGGGTCGAAGCAGAATGGCGCAACGCCAGCACGGAGCGTGCAGACGACGCCCGACCAGGATGGGGTGACCGGCTTGCATCGATATTCCGGTTTTTCGGCGTCGGCAGGTCCTGCGCAGGTTGTGAAGCACGAAGAAACTGGCTGAATCGACTGGGGAGTTGACGGGCGCT